>JAFYGL010000181.1 GCA_017543165.1 Victivallales bacterium
CTTGTAGCAGATGTTGCCGCAGTTCAGGTCTGGGAAGATAAGGATGTTGGCCTTGCCAGCGACAGGGCTGCCAGCTGCCTTGGAGGCGCCAACCGATGGCACCAGGGCCGCGTCTGCCTGGAGTTCGCCGTCAACTGTGGCATCGATGCCCAGTTCCTTTACGCGTGCCTGTGTGAGGGCTGTTGCGTTTGCCATCTTGTCCACCATTTCGCCCTTTGCGCTGCCCTTTGTGGAGTAGCAGAGGACTGCCAGTTTTGCAGGTGTTCCGATGAGGGCCTGGTGTGTCTTGATAGTTGCGATTGCGATGTCGCAGAGCATCTCTGCGTCTGGATTTGGGTTGACGCCGCAGTCAGCGAAGATGAGTGTTTCATCGCCTGCGGGGGCAGGTGTCTGCAGGTCCATTACGAAGCAGCTGCTGGCGCTCTTGATGCCCTTGGCCGTGCCGATGCAGTGGAATGCGGAGCGGAGCATGTCGGCGGTGGAGGCGATGGAGCCAGCGACCATGCCGTCTGCCAGGCCCTTGTTGACCATCAGGTTTCCGAAATAGAGGCGCTTCTTGGCGGTTGCGACTGCCTCTTCCTCGGTCATGCCCTTTGCCTTGCGGCGCTCGTAGAGGATGCCAGCCAGTTCATTGAAATAGGGTGCCGCTGTCCAGTCGATGATTTCCACGTCCTGGCCTGCGAATGAAATGCCCTGTGCCGCCTTTTCCGCCTCTTCCTTGGTAGCGAGAATCTTTATTTTGGCCATCTTCTTGTCAGCCAGAATCTTGGCTGCCTGCATGACGCGTGGGTCATTTCCTTCTGGAAGAACCAGTGTCTTGCCTGCTGCAGCGGCCTTCGGGAACAGTTTTTGCATCAAACCTGCCATTTTTGTGTCTCCTTGATGTTTGTTTTTGTGTTTTATTTGACTAGAGCGATAGTTTCCATTGCGATCATGAGTTCCTCGTTGGTGGGCGTCACCAGGACTTTCACCTTGGAGTCTGCTGTTGAAATGACAACCTGCTTGCCGCGGCAGTTGTTTGCCGCCTCGTCCAGCTTGATGCCGTAGATTGCCATTGCATCCACCACGTTCTTGCGCGTGGCAATGCCGTTTTCGCCGATGCCGCCGGTGAACACGATGGCGTCTGGGCCGCCAAGCAGCAGGTAGTAGCCGCCGATGTAGTGCAGCAGGCGGTGCATGAACATCTTGTATGCGGTTGCCGCGCCTTCATGGCCTTCGTCCCTGGCCTTCTCGATGTCCCTCATGTCGCTGGAGAGACCTGAAACACCCAGGAAGCCTGACTTCTTGTTCATCATGGTGTCGATTTCATCGGGGGACATGCCAGTCTGCTTCATGATGAAAGGCACGACGGCTGGGTCCATGTCGCCGCAGCGAGTGCCCATTACCAGGCCCATGAGAGGGGTGAGGCCCATGGACGTGTCCAGGACCTTGCCGCCCTTGACTGCCGCCAGGCTGCTGCCGTTGCCCAGATGGCAGGTGATGATTTTTGCCTTCGCTGGGTCAAGGCCCAGGAATTCGCAGCTCTTGAAGTAAACATACTTGTGGCTTGTCCCGTGGAAGCCGTACTTGCGGATGTCATATTTCTTGTAGTATTCCTGGGGGATTGCGTAGAGGTATGCCTCTGGCTCCATGGTCTGGTGGAAGGCAGTGTCGAATACAGCCACGTTCTTCACGCCAGGGAATACTTCCTCGCAGGCCTCGATGCCGCCCAGGTTGGCTGGATTGTGAAGCGGTCCCAGCGGGAAGCAGGCGCGGATGCCGTCCTTGACAGCCTGGTCAACAATGATAGGCGCCGTATAGCGGGAGCCGCCGTGGAGGACGCGGTGCCCGATGGCATCGACTTCTGACAGGCTCTTCAGCACGCCTACATTGGCGTCCACCAGCTTGTCGCAGACGCTGCGAAGCGCCTCTGCGTGGTTCTTGATTGTGAGCTGCTCCTCCAGCTTCGCTTCGTCCCCTCTCTGATAGATGAGTTTGGGGGCATCCATGCCGATACGCTCCACAAGACCTTTGCAAATGGATGTCTTTGTGTCCATATCGAACAACGTGAATTTCAATGACGAACTACCAGAGTTGACAACGAGTACTTTCACTTCTCTCTCCAAAAAAATTGTGTTTTGTGATTGTTTACCTAAAGCAAAATTGCCATAATATAAGGTTTATGGCTGTTTTTGGCAATGTGCAACGGCGTTTTTATCTGCGCGTTGAATTGCGCGGACACGGTCCGCACATCAGGACGCTACGTTTCCATTCGCATTATTTTTCTTTGCAAAATAATAAAAAATAGGGGCTGATGATTTGCCAAAATTGTAAAGTTGTGTATATTTTGGCTCGTTTTGATTTTTGATGATGGGACGGTAGCTCAGTCGGTAGCAGCATCGCACTTTTAATGCGGGGGTCCCGGGTTCGAGTCCCGGCCGTCCCACCATTTGTCAAAGGACCTGGTATTTGGTAATTTGAAAATATAGCATTGGCTGGTTTCGCCAGCCGTATCCGTGAGGTAGAGAAGATGAGTAGAGTATGTGCGATTTGCGGCAAGCACAAGACTGTCGGTGGTCACATTACACGCAGAGGTCTTGCCAAGAAGAAGGGTGGTATCGGTATGCACGTTGTGAAGAACACGAAGCGTACATTCAGCCCCAACCTTCAGACAGTCAAGGTAATTGAGAATGGAACAGTCAAGACTATCAAGGTTTGCACAGCCTGTATCCGTTCCAACAGGATTGTCAAGGCCTGATAGGTGAGTTGTCAATCCCCGTTTGAACGGGGAATACAAGGCCTGCCTGGCATTGCTGGCGGGTATTCTTAGGCTGAGATTTTAGGCGGACGCAGGTTGCTGTGTCCGCCTTTACTTTATTATTGAGGTATATATGCATAGATTTACGGATTACGGCACAGGCGTGCTTCTGGCGCCATCGCTGCTGGCTGCGGATTTCGCAATCCTCGGAAAGCAGCTGCAGGATGCGGAGGCGGCAGGCGCGCAGGTGGCTCATATTGACATCATGGACGGCCATTTCGTGCCGAACCTGTCCATGGGGCCTGGCATTGTGGAGGCCATACGCCCAGTCAGCAACATGCTTTTTGACGTGCACCTGATGATAAGCGAGCCAGGACGCTACATTGACACATTTGTGAAGGCGGGGGCGGACCACATCACGCTGCATGTGGAGAGCGAGGGCAATATCGCCGTTGTCCTGGACCAGATACATGCGGCTGGCTGCACTGCCGGCATTACGCTGAGGCCTGGCACCCCTGTGGAGAGCCTTTATCCCTATCTGCCGAAGGTGGAGATGGCCCTTGTGATGACTGTTGAGCCTGGTTTTGGCGGGCAGTCGTACATGGCTTCCCAACTGCCCAAGGTGGCCGCGCTGCGCAAGTGGGCGAACGAGCACAATCCTGCGTTGCGCATCGAGGTGGATGGCGGCATCAAGGCCGTGAATGCGGCGCAGACTGTGGCGGCGGGAGCCGACGTGCTTGTGGCTGGCAGCAGCATTTTCAACAAGAAGACGCCTGTCGAGCAGGCGGTCAAGGCGCTTCAGTACGCACTGAAGTGAGTTTTTTTACGATTGTAGATTTTCAAACAGGCATAGCATAAGGAAACTTACCCAATGATTATTTCAAAGTTCAACAGGTATGTCGAAAAGCATGGGCGCGTAACCTACATCATTCTAGGCATCATAATCTGCCTGGCGTTCGTGGTGTTTGTCACGCCTGACGGCGCAGGGCGCGGCGGCTGCTCGGGCCGCGGCGGCATCAAGACAATGGGAAAGATGTTCGGCAAGAACATCAGCCTGGACGAATTCCTCCAGCAGCGCAACATGGCGGACCTGACCTGCTTCATGCGCTACAATATTTTGCTTTCCCAATACAATGAGGATATGCTGAACCAGGAGACATACAACCGCATACGCACGGTCCGCGCCGCGAAGAAGCAGGGCTATTACAAGAAGGTTGCGGATGCTGAAATCGCCAAGAACATCCAGGGAAATCCCCTGTTCCGCGAGGACGGCAAGTTCTCCGTCAAGAGGTTCAATGCATTCAAGGAGAATGTGCTTGCTGGTTTTAACATGAAGGCAGCCGACTTTGATGAAATGATACGCCAGAACCTGGCGGTCGCGGCCATGCAGGATGCCCAGACCGAGGGGCTCAGCATTTCTGACGCAGAGTTGGAGGCCGAAATTGCCGAATACACGATTGCATCCGCAGAAGTCAAGCGGGACAATGAAAAGGCGATTGCACCCAGCCAGGCCGAAATAGAGGAGTTCTTTGCAAAGCGCAAGGCTGAAATCGTGCCAGACAAGCTCCGTTCCGCATTGCTGGCCACATTCCCGATTGCCGCGTATGCGAATGCCGTCGATGTGCGTGACGCAGATGTCAAGAGGGTGTACGACGCCCAGAAGAACGGCATCTACAAGGGACAGACTCTGGAGCAGGCAAAGCCCCAGATTGCCAAGCAGCTGAAGGACAATGGCGCCCGCGCCGCAATGCGCAAGGACGCAGTTGACTTCATTGCGAAACTGGCCAAGGAGACTGCAGGTCTTGATGGGAAGGCCGCAATTGCCAAGGCGCAGGAATTGCTGAAGGGCGGCAAGGCGACAGTCAAGGTCACCGCCTTGTTTGCTGGTGACAATGTGCCTGAGGCAGGCAATGCGGGCCGTGCCATTGGCCGCGCAGCCGCCACTTTGAGCAAGCCTGGCGAAGTGGCGAAGAATCCTGTGCTGACGCCTGGCGAGGCCACGCTGGTGATGCTGGCTGACATCAAGGACGGCGTTGTCCCTGAAAAACTGGATGCAGCCACCACCGCGAAGATTAAGGAAATGATTATAGACGAGAAGGCATTGGCATTCTTCAAGGAGAAGATTGCCCCATACAGGGCCACCGCCGCAGGTACGCAGTCGTTCTGGCAGCTGGCCTCCAAGCAGCAGGCCGAAATACAGGCTGACACCACCATGGACAGCGCAGCGAAGCAGAATGCCATGATAGAGCTTTCAGACTTCATCCGCGAGTATGTGGCGCCATTCTACCATGAGGAGCAGAGGGCGTTCACCGTGGCGGCCTTCAAGCCTGCCGACTATGTGAAGGAAGTCGTGCTTACCGAGGCTGACATAAAGAATGGCTTCAATGCCCGCAGCGATGAATACGGCAAGGTGGAAGTCAAACTGGAACGCATCACGGTCAAGTTTGAAAATGGCGCCAGTGCCGAGGTGAAAGCCGCCAAGAAGGCAAGAATTGAGGCGGCCAAGGCAAAACTTGTGTCTGGTACGGACTTTGCCGCCGTTGCCAAGGAATATTCCGAGGACAAGGAAGAGGCGAAACTGGTTGATGTCAAGTTGCTGGACGACGCCATTGCGAAGCAGGTCGAGGGAATGACGGTTGGCCAGATTTCACCAGTTGTGGAGACTGCGGATGCATACAGCATTGTCAAACTTGCCGAGCGCAAGGGTCCCCGTACATTTGAGGAAGTGCGTGTTGAATTGACGAAGGCCCTCACCGAAGAGGCCGCAAAGAAGGCCGCGCAGGACGATGCTGGCAAGTTGCGTTCCGAGGTTCTGGCCAAGTTGACTCCCGAGGGCGAGAACGCCGCGGCACTGGCGGCATTCAAGGCCGAGGCCGCCCTGCACAAGAAGGCGAATGTCACCGACGTGCCCAGTACTGTGCGCAACAACAGGCTTGCCAATGGGGCTGCTGCAGATGCCAGCTTCATGTATGCCGTGTTTGGCGCTTCGATGAACTCCCCCTGCACCGAGGTTGTCACGGGTAAGGACGCAATCTATGTGGCCTGCCTCAGCGAAATCAAGCCCGCGTATCTGGAAGACAAGACCGCCAGCGATGCTGTTTTGAGGAATGTATATGGCAAGTACATGGGCAACGAGGCCAACAAGAAGGAGGCCAATGAACTTTGCGCAAAGATCAACGAGGCCCTGAAGGGCGGCAAGGATTTGAAGACAGCCGCCAGCCCGCTCCAGTTCAAGACAGCCGCCACAAAGCTTACCAGCAAGAATGCCGCTACTTTCAGGGAGATTCCTGTGCGAAACATCTATGGCATGACGGCTGACTTGGCAAAGGCGCAGGTGAATACGCTGATTCCTCCGCAGAAGGGCATTTCAGGATATTATCTGGTCCATCTTGAGAACAAGCAGGTCCCAACGATTGCCGATGACGAAAAGAAGGAAATCCGCGAGCAGCTCCTCAACCAGAAGAAGAATGAGAAACTGACAGAGTTCTACCAGAAGTTGGAGAGGGAATCCAATCTGACTGATGTACCTGACTTCATAAACAAAAGGCGCTAGGCCTTAATCGGGGACGAAAGGGACGAAAGGGACGAAGGGGACAAAAGGGACGAGAGGGACGAAAGGGACGAGAGGGACGAAAGGGACGAGAGGGACGACAATTCTTTGAGTTGCTCAAGAACGTGTCCGTCCCTTTCGTCCCTTTCGTCCCTTTCGTCCCTTTCGTCCCTTTCGTCCCTGAAAAAAGTTATGGAATATAAGTGATTTATTTAGAAAGATATTGGGAATTGTTGGAATGATGTGTAAATTATGCCTAGTATTTTTTGATTAAAACGTTCCAGGGAGAAGAAAATGAAAAGACTGGCATTGTTGTTAGCATTGTGTTTTGTTGCAGGTGCTTTTGCTGTCCAGAATGTGACTGGTCAATGGGATAGGCTTGCTTGGGAAGGATACAAGCCATATCCGAACATTACTACGCAGGATGGTGTGGTAAGCATTGACAATGTTACATCCAAGCATGGATTTGCCATGAGGTGCAAGAAGTATTTTGCTGCCAAGTCTGGAGACAGGGTGGTCTTGAATGCCACTGTGAAAGGCAAGGGCAAGATGACCTTGAATATCCAGTGCTTTTCAGTTAACAAAACTACTGGAAAGGATGTCTGGACTGGCATCCCCAGTGTCAAGGACATGGTTGAAATACCGTCTGACTGGGAGAATGTGCAGTTGAGCGTGCCCGTGGTTGACAGGCCTCAGGGAATGACCAGCAAGATAATGGTAACGTTCAGCATTGGAAAAGGGCAGACTCTTCAGTTGAAGGACAGCAGCATTTCCATAGAATCTGGCGATGTGGCTGGCAATGTGCCGTTCCCCCGTCAATTCACCGTATTTGAGATTGGCCGCGCAGGCGAGATGATCGAGTTCCCGCTGGACAAGATTCCAGAGGAACTCTATGGGGTGAAGGGCAAGAGCGTGACTTTGAACAACAACAATATTGACTTCTCCACATTCACAGGCAAATCTATCCTGCGCCAGAATGCCGTGCTTTATGCCACGCTCAAGGCTCCCTGTGACACGGATTATGACATCGGCGCGGGCGCGGACTATTTCTTTGCATATTATATAAATGGTGAAAAGGTCATTGACACATTGAAGACGGGTGACAATGCGGACGCGCCACATTTCACCACACACCGCGCCAAGACCAAGTTGAAGAAAGGCAACAATCTGATTGCAATCCATTTCCAGTCTGGCAAGGGCAGGCATCCCAGCATATCGCTTGGCGGCGCCGATGATTTGCGGAACCTTGCCCAGGTGCTGCGCATGGATGAGGTTTTCGAGGGGGATGACTTTGAGGCAGATAAGAAACGCCCTGGTTCCCCAAAGATCATCCAGGGTATCTTGACGGATGGAATCGAGACGAAGAGCGGCCAGGCAATCTATCCCAAGGACGCTGAAATCGTTTCAGAAAAGGAATACAGCCTGCCTTCAAAGGCAGGAGAGAAGTATTTTGCCTTGGGGCTGCGCATTTGCCGTTTCCCTGAAATGGGCAACATTGACTTCAACATGGGCAATGACCTGGTTATGCGCGTGAGCCGCAAGCAGGTGTATGCCAGGTTCATTGATGTGGCGGTTCTGTACAAGAACAAGCAGCAGAAGAACATCAGGATACCTTTTGCTTCACTTCCAAACGACTTCCTGTTTGCAGTCAGCCCCACGGAATATTATGTAAACGTGTCAAGCTTGAATGACAGTCGCCTGCGCTCCTTCAACGGAAAACTGAATCTGGCGGATATGGGCGCATTCCCATGCAAGATTCGCTTTAATACCGCTAATTCAACTGTTGACGAGTACAAGGTGGGAATGGCAAAGAGGGAAATACGCAACAACAATGTGCCAATGAGACTGGACCTGGCGCCTACCTTCGACCCAGTCAAGGCAGGTTGGAAACTGGTCTGGCAGGATGAGTTCGACGGCAAGGAAGTGGACTGGGAGAACACCTGGATGAACAGCCCATGGGATCCCAACTCAAAGGGCAGGATTGCCTCCCGCAAATATGCCACATTGAAGGACGGAATGCTGCACATCCGCTGCGAATGGGGTGGCGAGCCCCGCAAGGACGGCACGTACAATGGACACACTGTCGGCCTCTATTCGCGCCGCCACTTCGGCTATGGTTACTACGAGGCCAGGGTGCGCTTCACAAAGCATCGTGGATGGTGGGCTGCGTTCTGGATGCACAACGAGGGACGCAACAACCAGCTTGGAGGCGGCTATGAAATCGACATATTCGAGGACTACTCAACAAGAGGAGGCGAACCCATCGTCGCCAGCAATCTGCATGTGACACGCGGCCCCAACGGCAACAGCTATGGCTCCCATTTCAGGCTGCCTGGCTCTTTGGATGACTTCTATGTCATCGGCATGAAGTGGACGCCATTCGAACTGTCCACCTACATCAACGGCAAACTGGTGAAGGCACAGTCGCAGCACACCCCGCTTAATACGCTAACATACGATGCTCTCAACCATGCGCTTTGCACCAGCACACAATACATTTGCCTGAGCGGCCAGGCTGGTTCCTCGGGCGGCCGCAGCAAGGAGAAGGGCATGGAGGAATACCTTGTGGACTATGTCAGGGCCTACGAATATCCAATGGACAATTGCCCCAAAG
>JAFYGL010000182.1 GCA_017543165.1 Victivallales bacterium
CTACGCCCAGTGCCGCCAGCGCGCATTCAATGGTGACTGTTCCATTCACCATGAAGACGCCATATTCCTCGTCATGGTAGTTGGCAAAATCCTTGCTGAACTGCTTTTCGTATTTGCCGTTGTAGCTCCATGCATGTGAAAGGTACAACTCCTTCATCTTATCGGCAGTCTCTGGATAGACCGGCGGCCATCCCTCAAATGCAAAACCTTCTGGAAAAACTCTCTTTCCACCATCAATGGCAAGTGTGCTCATTTCTTTTCAATCTCCTTCAATTTACTAAAACCTGTCCTACTGGACAGTTAATCAAAATCAGATGCCATTGCTGCGCGCAATGTCAAAGCCTTGTGTCTTGTATGAATCCTCTGGCATGGTGACATATGGGTCACGCCTGGTTTCCACATGGCCGTCACCAAAACTCATGTTAGCGTCTCCATTAAGATAGACCAACGTGCCTTCTGAATCGGGGTTGGTAAGATAGCCGCCATTGTGCTTTCCACAGCCACGCTGATGCGCCGTCCACCAGGAAAAGGAATGGTTGCTAAGCATCGCGCTATCGCAGAAAAATATTGCAATCGAGGGCTGACTCAGTTCCTCCTGCTTTTTCATACGGTAGTTCTGGCGATAGGAGGCATATTCTGAATTGCGCATGGACCAGGAGCCGCAAACGGTGTTGCGGACATAGTGTGTGTATGAGAACATGTGGTCTTTGTAGCTGCCCCATTTGATGGTTTCGCCAGGACACACCAGCTGAGGCACGTTTTTCATGCCAGTCACATTGGAGGTAAAGCTTGCACCAGGAGCAAGATACCCTATCATCAGTGGAATCCAGCTAGGACCTGAACCGCTTCCATCCTTCCAGGCGGCAGGAAATATCCAACCATCGTATTCATCGGAATAGATGGCTTCGATAGTTGTAAACTGCTTCATGTTGTTTACACAGGACATTGTACGCGCTTTGTTCCTGGCCTTGCCCAGCGCAGGCAGCAGCATGGCCGCAAGTATGGCAATAATCGCAATAACGACCAGAAGTTCAATTAAAGTAAAATGCTTTTTCATTGATTCTGTCCTCTTGTTTTAACTATTGTTACAATATTGTATCATTCGGGGACAAAGTATAACAATAAATAGGTATATTTGCAAGAGCCTAAAGCAAAAATATCTGGGAGTAGCCAGCGCGTCCCGCGCTGGTAGTGGTTCTCCAGCGCGGGACGCGCTGGCTACATCGCTATTGCAACCAGCAGGCGGCGGATGACGTCATCCGCGTTGTTTTCGCAGTTGGCCTGCAATAGAATGCGGTGCCTGAGCACGGGGATTGCCAGGTCGCGGACATCGTTGCAAGTCGCCTCGGCCCGCCCGTCCAGCAAAGCCTTTGCCTTGGCGCAGGTAATCAGGTCCGTGGCGGCCTTTGTGCTTGCGCCGCAGAGCAGTTTCTTCTGTATGAAGTCTGGCGCATCCATGTCTTCAGGGCGCGTCATCCTGACGATATTCTCGGCGTATTCCAGCACATTCTGCTGGGTGGCCAAGGAGGGCAGCAGTTCCTGCAAGTCCAGAAGACGGTCCTCGTTCATCAGACCTTCAGGCACTGCATTCTCGGTGGAGGTGGCGCTCTTTATGATTTCAATCTCCTCCTTGGGCATGGGGTAATCCATGTCCAGGGACATTGCAAAGTTGTCCAGCAGCCCCAGTGAAAGCGGCGTCGCCGTGTCATCTGGCGCGGTGTTTTGTGTAGCCACCAGGAACAGTGGCTTTGGCAGCAGTTCGAACTGGTCCGCCACTGGCACTTTGCCCTGTGCTACTGCCTCAATGAGCGCGGCCTGCGTTTTGCCAGGCGCCCTGTTGATTTCATCCGCCAGCACCGCATGGGAAAAAATGGGACCTGGGATAAAGCGCGGCACAAGGCTGTCATTCTCGTTGATGAAGACCTCGCTTCCCAGCACGTCAGCTGGCAGCGTGTCAGGCGTAAGCGGTATTTTTCTGCAATGGAGTTTGAGTATGGAGGCCATGGTCTCCACCGCCAGGGACTTTGCCTGGCCATGCCTGCCGTTCAAAAGCACGCTGCCGCCCGCAATCGCCGCGATGAGCAGATACTGCCCGATGTTGTTCCTGCCAAGCAATTTGCTGGAAAACGCCTGGATAATTTCATTGGTCTGCGTCGCCATGGCTATGAGGTCTTCCGTCTCCAAAGGCAGCTCAATGTGGATATAGACGTCTCCCACGCGGAAGTTGGTGCTGTGCTTCAGCAGGGCGGACTTGATGCGGGTGTTGTGCAGGAAGAGGCCGTTATGGCTGTCCAAATCCTCCAGCAGCCAGCCCTCGTCGGTATGGGTGATGCGTGCATGTTTGCGGGACACGCTGTTCTGCGTAATCCGCACTTCACATTCAGGCGCACGGCCGATGGTTACGCTTCCTTCATCAAAGTCGTATGTTGCACCTGGCGTATTTATTACAGTTATCTTTGGCATTTTCAATTCCTGGGTTATCAAGGTACTTACGGAAGCAGAATATACAGTTCTGCATGTTGTTTTCAAGTGGCATAACTTTGCGTATTTGCTATATTATGCGTTCTGTGCAAAAGCACTGCATTTTTATCATAAAATCAGGAAACACTATGGAACAATTGGCAGAACAGTTGAATCAGACCATACAGGCGGAAGCACCTGCGCTGTATGAGATGCTGAGCGAAGTGGGAAAGGAAATGTATTTCCCCAGCAAGGGAATATTGAGTCAGTCCGCCGAGGCAAAGGCCAAGGCCAAACGTTTCAACGCCACCATAGGCACCGCGCTGGAAAATGGCCAGGCCATGCATCTCGACTGCCTGATGAGCCAGTTGCCTGGCATCTCCCCTGACGCGGCTCTGCTCTATGCCCCTTCGCCTGGTCTGCCAGACCTGCGCAAGGCATGGCAGGAAAAACTGCTGCATGACAATCCAGACCTGAAGGACAAGGTAATCAGCCTCCCAATAGTCACCTGCGGCCTGACACATGCGCTGTCGCTGATAGGGGACGCCTTCATCGACCAGGGCGATGTGCTGATATATCCAGACAAGAACTGGGGCAACTACGCGCTGAACTATGTGGTGCGCCACAAGGCAAAGCCCCTGTACTTCCCGCTGTTCAGCGGCGAAAGCTTCAATCTGGAGGGGCTTGGGGACAGTCTTAAGAGCACACAGGCCAGCGGCGCCGCCAAGGCAGTCGTGCTGCTCAACTTCCCAAACAACCCAACTGGCTATGCGCCAACGGAAGACGAATGCACAAAGATAGCGGAAATCCTGCTGGAGGCCGCAGAGAACGGCATGAAACTGGTGGTGATTGTTGACGATGCGTACTACAGCCTCTTCCACAAGGAAAAGGTGTTCCGCCAGTCACTGTTCACGAAACTTGCGGGCAGGCACAGCAACCTGTTGGCAATCAAGGCGGACGCCGCCACGAAGGAGGTCTATGTTTGGGGCCTGCGCGTGGGATTCCTCACGTTCTCAATCGGCGGCCTCGCCTCCGCCACGCCAGTGCTCGAGGCGCTGAACGCAAAGATCGGCGGCCTCATCCGCGCTGGCATAAGCAACTGCTCCGCTTTGTCGCAACGCCTGGTGCTGAATGCCTTGAAATCACCTGACTTCTACAAGCAGCGGGCAGAAAAGGCCGCCATCATGAAGGAACGCGCCCTGGAATTGGAAAGGGTGCTTCAAAATCCAAAATACAACGAGGCATGGTCGGTATATCCATTCAACAGCGGATATTTCATGTGCCTCCACATCAACAAAATCAGCGCACGCGATTTGCGCGTCTATATGCTGGACAAATATGGTGTCGGCGCTATTGCTATCAATGATACGGATTTAAGGATTGCATTCTCTTGCATAAAAAAGGAAGATATGCAGGAGTTGTTCGACACCATCTTACAGGCTTGGCAGGATTTGGCAAAATAAAATATAAGGAGTTTATTCATGGCAGAGGAACAAATCAATCAGAACGAGCAGGAAGCAGAAGTCGCGAATCCAGAGGATCTTCGCGCACAAAGGCTGCGCAAGATGCAGGCCATAAAGGACGCTGGCGGCAATCCATACGGCCATAGAGTGGACGGCATTGTGGACAGCGTCGCCGCAAAGGCCGCTTATGTCGATGAGAATACAGAGGTCGTCAAGAAGGTGGCGGGCCGCCTGGTTTCACGCCGCATCATGGGCAAGTCCCTGTTCGCCCACATTTTGGACCAGCAGGGCCGCATCCAGCTCTATGTGCAGAAGAACGTGGTGGGTGACGATGAATACGCCGCATTCAAGGACCTGGACATCGGAGACATCATCTCCGCAGAAGGTGCGCTTTTCGTGACACGCACTGGCGAGTGCAGCCTCCGCGTGAACAAGTTCGAATTACTGTCCAAGGCAATTCGCCCCCTGCCTGAAAAATACCATGGCCTGACGGACACGGAGCAGCGCTACCGCCAGAGGTATCTGGACTTGATCAGCAACGAGGATGTGCGCCGCACTTTCACCATGCGCAGCAGAATCGTGTCGGAAATACGCAACTATCTTGACAGCCATGGCTTCATGGAAGTGGAGACGCCCATGATGCAGCCCCTGGCAGGCGGCGCGGCGGCATGCCCCTTCACCACGCACTACAACGCGCTGGACGCCACAATGTACCTCCGCATCGCCACGGAATTGTACTTGAAGCGCCTGGTGGTGGGCGGCTTTGAGAAGGTCTATGAAATCGGCAGGAACTTCCGCAATGAAGGCATGGACAGGAAGCACAATCCCGAATTCACCAGCATTGAGATATACCAGGCATATTCTGACTGCCGCGGCATGATGGAACTCATCGAGGACATGGTCTGCCATGTGGCAATGAAGTTGTACGGCAGTCTCACATTCAAGCGTGAGGACGGCGTGGAAATCAGCCTGGAACGCCCATGGCGCGTCGCCACCTACACAGACCTCATCAAGGCAAAGATGGGCGATGACTGGTTCGAACTGCCCATTGAACAGCAGCGCGCAAAGGCGCGTGAACTTGGCCTGCGCATCACGGACGACATGGAAGAAAAGGATGTGACGCAGGAAGTCTATGACAAGGCAATCGAGCAGACATTGATACAGCCCACATTCGTCACAAGGCTGCCCGCATTCCTGGTGCCGCTGGCAAAGCGCTGCGAGGACGACCCACGCTTCGTGGATGTGTACGAACTGGAAATCAACGGCCAGGAAATCTCACCTGGATATTCCGAACTCAACGACCCAATCGAGCAAAGGGCAAGATTCGACCAGCAACTCATCGGGCGCGGCGACGTGGAAGGCGAGGTCAACCGCATAGACGAGGACTTCCTCACGGCACTTGAACACGGCATGCCACCAACAGGCGGCCTGGGAATGGGCATCGACAGGCTGGTCATGCTCCTCACAGGAGCACCCTCCATCCGCGACGTCATCCTCTTCCCGCAAATGAAACTGCAATAATCTCATTTGGGGGAGGGGGAAGGGCCGCGGGCCCTTCCCCCTCCCCCAAGCCCCCACCTCTATCCCTTACTGCGCTTTTTCGCTTTCGCCCTGCGAAAGCGAAAAAGCGGGTAACGAATAGATGCGTTTGCTAGAGGAAGGAGAGCAAAACTATCGTGCCAAGACGCAAACTATCGGAGCCGCTGGCTTTAGCCAGCGGGAAGGGCATGCCTTACCAATAGTTTTGCAATTAGCTCAGAGATAAGCCTTATAACAGTCTCAACCTGAGTGGGCGCCCCTTTGGTGCCCACATAAAACTAACCACTAACCACTAAAAATGCCAGACAACAACAAGAACAACGTGGAATATGTGGCTGGCATTGCCGCCAAGGTAATGGA
>JAFYGL010000183.1 GCA_017543165.1 Victivallales bacterium
AAGGGCAGCTGGTGAAGGAAATCGATGCGCTGGGCGTTGAAATGGGCTGCAATACGGACGCGGCCGCAATACAATACCGCATGCTGAACGCCTCGAAGGGCGCAGCCGCACTCTCGCCACGTGCTCAGTGTGACAAGATGCTGTACCAGCGCAGGATGAAACTGGTGCTGGAACGCTGCCCAAATCTGGTGGTGCATCAGGCGGAAACCACATCCTTCGTAGTGGAGAACGGTACTGTCATCGGCGTGAAGACCATGTTCGGGGACCTCTGGAAAGGCAGGGCATTCGTAATCTGCACTGGCACGTTCCTGAAGGGTGTGCTGCACTATGGCCTGAACAGTTTTCCAGGCGGGCGCGCAGGCGACCCTCCCTCCAATTCGCTGTCAACTTCTCTGGCAGAAGACCTGCATCTGGAACTGGGGCGCCTCAAGACAGGAACGCCAGTCAGGGTGCTTGCAAAGTCCATTGACTTTTCCTCCATGGAATTGCAGCCGCCAGAGACAAACTGGCACTTCTCCTACAGGGAGCCTGACAGAAATCTGCCCGTGTTCGGAGCCCTGCAACTGGAGCAAAGACCATGCTACCTGACATACTCCAATGAAAGGACAGCGCAACTCGCCAGGGACAACCTGTCCCGCTCCCCAATGTACTCAGGCAAGATACACGGAACAGGCGCAAGATACTGCCCCTCCTTCGAGGACAAGGTGGTGCGTTTTCCAGAACGCGAAAGGCATCACATCTACCTGGAGCCAGAGGGCAATACCACGGACGAGTACTACCTCAACGGCATTTCCACAAGCCTGCCCACCGATGTGCAGATACAAATGGTGCGCTCCCTGCCTGGCCTGGAGAAGGCATTGATAAGCCGCTATGCATACGCCATAGAATACGATTTTGTGCATCCGCACCAGTTGTCAGCTGGACTTGCCTTGCAGAAATGGCCCAATGTGTTCCTGGCAGGGCAAATCAACGGCACCAGCGGCTACGAAGAGGCGGCTGGACAGGGGCTGATGGCGGGCATGAACGCGGCAAGGTTCGTCGCCGGCAAGGAGGCCATCACCCTGAACCGTGATGACGCATATATCGGCGTGATGATAGACGACCTTCTGACAAAGGACATAGTGGAGCCATACAGGCTGTTCACCAGCAGGGCAGAATACCGCCTCTCCCTGAGGCAGGACAATGCGGACAGGCGCCTGACGCGCATCGGGTACGAGGCTGGCCTGGCTACCGCAGCCGAGATGGCACGGGTGAACAAGCTGGAGCAGGACATAGAGGAGGCCCGCCGCCAGCTGCAGGAAATCCGCTTCCAGGGCAAATCCGTGCTGGAGCTAATGCAGCGGCCTGACTTCGACTATGCAAGCACGCCAAATCTACCAATCTTGCAAGCACGTGTGCTGGAGCAGCTCCAGATTGAGGCCAGGTACGGCGGCTACATTGCGCACCAGGCGCGGGAAGCACAGTCCCTGCACAAGATGGACGATGTGAAGATACCTGCGGACTTCAACTACAGGATGCCTGGCATCAGCAACGAGGCCCTTGCCAAGCTGGAGAAGCGCAGGCCCGCCACACTAGGCATCGCCTCCAGAATCGACGGTGTCACCCCCGCTGAAATCGGAGTTCTGCAAATTGCTCTCAAACATAGGAAATAACAGGCATTTATGGAAGTTAAAATTGTAAAGACAGAAGTGCCAGACTGGCACAGGCCCAGTTGGGACGAATACTTTTTGAAACTGGCTATGCTTGCCTCAGAGCGAGCCACCTGCCCTAGAATGCACTGTGGCTGCGTACTGGTGCTGGACAGGAACATCCTTGCCACTGGCTACAATGGCTCCCTGCCTGGCCTGCCTCACTGCTACGACGAAGGCTGCCTAATGGTGAACGACCACTGCGTCAGGACGAACCATGCGGAGATAAACGCCATCTGCCAGGCCTCGCGGCATGGCATTTCCCTGGAAGGGGCGACTGCATACGTGACCAACATGCCCTGCACCAACTGCGCCAAGGCGCTGGTTGGCGCAGGCATAAAGAAGGTGGTGGTTTTCACAGACTACCACGACACATTGGCTGAAATGTTCTTCAAGGAGGCAGGCGTCGAGCTATTGAGGCTGCCGATGCCAGAACGTGAAATACACTATGATGTGAAGAGTTTTACATCTGCGATACCCTGGGAAAAGGAGCAATAAATGGACATGCAACGACTTGCAAATACAGTGGAACGCCTCCAGGAACTGGAAATAACGGCACAGGAACTGCGCATCATGGCGCCGCTTCTCAATCCCGCAAACCTGCCGATTGTGGAAAAGAACATTGCGGAAATGCTGGAATCACTGCCGCAGGAAATGCGGGCGCGATATGAAAAACTGCGCAAGGACGGCCTGGCCTTCAACAGGGCAATCGACGGGACCTGCCAGAACTGCCGCATGACATTGACGCAACCACTGCTTAGCCGCATGAAAAACAACGAAACCGAGTGGATCTGCCCGAATTGCGGGCATTTCATCACGCTGGTTGAACAAGCAAAAATGTGATAGCAACCTAAGTTCACCCCGCCTCGGGGCAAACATACACAAAGGAGGGAAATCATGGACATTAAAAGACTTCTTCAAGAAAAACAAATCCTATGCAAGGTCAAGGCCGACACTGACAGGGACAGCCTCCTGGACATGATGGCAGAGACACTGGCACAAGGCAACGTGCTGGCCGACAAGGATGCATACCTCAAGGCGGTAATGAAACGCGAGGCGGACATGTCCACCCAGACCAATGGAGGCATCGCCCTGCCCCACGCCTGCAACAGCAGCGTGAAAAAACTGGGGCTATGCATCGCCACAATTGCGGATGAAGGAGTTGACTTCTCCGATGATGCGGACTGCAAATGCAAGCTGCTGTTCATGATTGCAATTCCCGCCGACACACCCGCCGCGCATATTCCACTTTACGCGTTCCTGGCGGACTTCCTCACCAACAGCGGAAAACTGGATGAGTTGCTTAATGCAGATTCGCCTGATAAGATCATCGCCATGCTTACTCAATGGCAAGAAAAAACAAAGCAATAGGAGATAACAATGAAATCTTGTGAAAACTTCTACATTCTTGGTTGCGATGACGGAGATGAAGGCGGCATCTATCGCTGTGGCTTCTCTGAAAAGACTGGCTTCTCCATTTTGGGATTTACGCCATTGAAGGGCGCAAGCTACGCCTGTTTTTCACAAGATGGCCGCTTCTTCTATTCAACTTGCAGAATCAATGGCGAAGGCGGCGTCGCCGCATTCAAGGTGCTTGCAGACGGTGACTTGAAGTTCCTGAACATGAAGGAGACACATGGGCGCTCCGCCTGCCATGTGGAGGTTACGCCAGATGGAAAGGTTATTTTCGTCGCCAACTATGTCACTGGCAATTTCAAGGCATTCAAATTGCGGAAAGACGGGGGCATTGGAAGAAATTATTACGAAATAGAGCATGAGGGAAGCGGGCCCAACATGCAACGCCAGGAATGCGCACATGTCCACATGTGCCAATTGACGCCAGACAAGAAATACCTCGCTGTCATGGATTTGGGCTGCGATGCGCTTTTAACATATTCAATGGATGAAAATTGGAAATATAAGGACATTTCCGCTTCCATCATCATACCAGAGGGTTCAGGTCCCAGGCATATCGTTTTCAAGGATGACAAGACCGCATATCTTGTAAATGAACTGCTCAACACAGTCATGCTGCTTAAGTTTGACGCAGGCGATTTTGAAATAAAGCAGACACTTTCCACCATTCCAGATGATTTCACCGCCTTTACGAAGGCAGCGGCAATACGCCTCTCACCAGATGGCAAATACGTCTATGCCTCCAACAGAGGGCATGAATCCATTGCGATATTCAAGATTGGCAGAGGCGGCAAGTTGACGCGCACCGCTATCGTCCCCAGCAAGGGCGTCAGCCCCAGGGACTTCAATTTCCTGAAGGACAAGAAACACCTGGTGATGACCAACGAGAACACGGACAATGCCATCATCTACGAATGGAACGCCAAGGACGGCGGCATCACGCCCACCAAGTGGGAACTGCACATCAAGCACCCGCTGAACGTGGTCCTGCTGCCCTAAACATTGTGCGATTACATAACAGCAAACAGGTGTCTTATGAACGAAAGAATCTCAAGATTGGTCAAGGCCGCACGAAATGGCGAGATTTTTCCGGAATGCCAGAAAGTCACTTACGATGACTTCGACCTGAAATTGGCAGACCCGCTGCGCAT
The DNA here is from genome assembly GCA_017543165.1 of Victivallales bacterium. The sequence continues at coordinate 4,256 of JAFYGL010000183.1, forward strand.
CGCCAAACGTCTTTCCGAATATATGGAGGCGCAACCCTGCTATTTCACGGAGGACAATGAGTTGCTGGGAATGATTCATTTCGATGGCTCCGTGGAGGCAGAGCTATTTCCCCGCACAGGGCATACCTTCTTTAGGGAAACGATGCATAGATTCTACTGCTCAGCAGAAGAGAACCTCTGCTCATTCGAATGGCAGCACTCCAATGCGGATTTCGGCAAGGTCATACGCCTGGGACTGGAGGGCTTCCGCCGCGAGATTATAGAGGCACGCAAAAAATATCTTGGAGATTTGCAGCGACTGACGTTTCTGGCAGGTCTTGAGGCAATGATTCGCGGCATAATACGCCGTGCCCAGCAATATGCAGTGGAATGCCGAAAGCAGGCATTCTCATGCCAGAATCCAGCAAGAAAGGCCGCCTTGCTGCGCATGGCCGCCAACTGCGCACAGGTGCCTGAGCACCCTGCAAGAAACTTTGAGGAGGCAGTGCAATGCCTGTATTTCTGTTTCTGCTTCCAGCCTGACAGCATAGGACGACCAGACCAATACCTTTACCCACTATACCAGCAAGGCATTGCCGATGGTACCCTGACGCAAGAGCACGCCAAGGAATTGTTGCAGGAACTGTTTGTCATGATACATGGCTGGACACATTTCGGCACCAGCAACGCCGACAAGGGGGCGGAATCCCATTTTGCCATCGGCGGCTACACCATCGACCACCGCTGCGCATGGAACGAGCTTTCCGAACTGATACTGGATGCTCTTATGGAGGTGGATTTAATTCGCCCGCAGGTTTCACTGCGCTGGAACAAACAGATGCCCAAGGCTGTGCTGCGAAAGGTGCTGGATTGTGAGAGGAAGGACAAGAACAAGCGCATCGCACTGGTCAATGACGAGCCGCGCATCAATGCCATGCTGAAGAATGGCGTCCCCTGGGAAACTGCATACGACTACATAATGGTGGGCTGCAACGAGCCCGCTTTCCAAGGCGGGATTTCACTAGGCGGCAACACTACGAACATTGTTCGCTCCCTGGTGAACACGCTGAACAAGCGCCGCGAAGAGGTGCTGGAATGCAAGGATTTTGATGCATTCTATTCTATTTACGAGGAGGAGTTGCACCGAGACCTTGAAACCATACTCAGCTACTCCAACAGGTTCAATATGCTGCGGTCGCGGGACTGCAATGTACTTTCCTCGCTTTTCATGGAGGGCTGCATTGAACGGGCCACAAGTATCACGCAAGGCGGTGCCATCCGCGCCAAGTGGTGCGCCAACTTCATGGGTTCTACTAACTTGATTGATTCCCTCTGCATCATACGCCAATTCGTATTTGAGGAAAAACGCTGCACAATGGCGGAGTTGCTGGCGGCTCTGGATGCTGACTGGAAGGGCAACGAGCCATTGCGCACGGCAATTCTCAAGCAGGGACACTTCTTCGGCAACAATGATGATTTCTCCAACAGCGTCGCCAGGCGCTTCTATACGTCTGTATATCGTTTTGCAGAGGGGAGGACGGATATATTCGGGCACTATCTCAGCTTTGGCAATCTCACTGGCTATCGCACGCATTTCTCGCAGTTTGGTGCCCTCACGCAGGCAACGCCAGACGGGCGTGTCGCTGGCAGTGCGCTTCTTTTCGGTTCGGGGCAATCCGATGGCAAGGACAGGGATGGCATAACGTCACAGCTGCTTTCAGTGGCGCACATGGACCCCACTGGCGTAATGTGCGGAAACTCCATCATGAATCTTTCAGTGGATGAAAATACAGTCCAGGACGAGGAGAGTTTTGAAAAACTGGTCGCTCTTGTGGAAATCTATTTCAAGGAAGGCGGCCTGCATCTCCAGCTCAACCATGTCTCCGCCGAAGAATTGATTGCAGCAAAGAAGGAGCCTGACAAATACAAGAGCGTAAGAGTGCGCGTGTCAGGCTTTTCCGCCACATTCGTGCGTCTGGAGGAAGCAATCCAGGACAATGTCATCGCCAGAACGGTCAATCCAGTGTAGATATTAAATGGAAGACCTGATATTTGACATTGAGAAATTCGCGGTTCATGACGGTCCTGGCATAAGGACAGTTGTCTTTATGAAGGGATGCCCGCTGCATTGCATTTGGTGTCATAATCCTGAATCCCAGTCATTCGGCCAGGAACTGCTCTACGATGCACGGAAATGCATGTCCTGCGGCAGATGCGTACAGGTATGTCAGCAGAAGTGCCACAGCATCGTCGATGGTGCACATATTTTCAACAGGGCACAATGCATTGCCTGTGGCAGATGTGCATCCAATTGCCCCGCAGAGGCACTTGAGGCAGTCGGCAAGTCAATGAGCATCAATGACGTAATGAACAGCGTCCTAGCAGACAAGGTATTCTACGACAATTCCAATGGCGGGCTTACCTTGTCAGGCGGCGAGCCTTTGGCGCATTTTGATTTCACCAAGGCGCTTTTGGAGGCGGCAAAGAATGCTGGCATTCATACGTGCATAGAGACTTGCGGATATGCCGCCCAAGAAAAAGTTCGCGCTTTGCTTCCCTGCGTGGATTTGTGGCTCTGGGATGTCAAGTCCACCCCTGATATGCACAGGCAATTGACTGGAGTTGAAAGCACCCTTATTTTGGAAAATCTCCGCATGATAGACGAGGCAGGTGCAAAAATATGCTTGCGCTGCCCATTGATTCCTGGAATCAATGATTCAAACGAGCACCTGCAGCAAATTGCCGATTTGGCAAATTCACTGAAGGGCTGCCAGCGAATAGATATTGAGCCTTACCATCCCCTGGGCGAAGGCAAGGCACTCAAACTGGGGCGAGAAATGACATTCCACGCAGAACAGCCCTCTGCATCTAGAGTTATGGAATACTATGATTTTCTAAAAAAACGTACAAGTATTCCCATCCACAAGCCTTGACGTGCGGCACGATGCTCCGCGCGGCCATTGGCCGCGCGTCAGGATGAAGGTAGAACTATATGTGGGTAAGCAACAATGTTTCCGCATATCTGGGCGCCCAGCCGTGCAGG
>JAFYGL010000184.1 GCA_017543165.1 Victivallales bacterium
GACCTGATGGGACTGGACAAGCCCCAGTGCATTGAATACATTTACGACGACAGGGAACTGGCCCTGGCAAAATACAACGAACTAATCGCCACACGCGAGCCAGGCATGATATTGAAGAATTTCTAGTTGTAATAGTGGACAGTGGACAGTGGACAGTGGGGTGCGCGGGGCGAAAGCCCCGCGTTAAGAAGGCCTAATTAGCCAAATACAATTCATTCTTTTAACGCAGAGACACTCTTTTATAACGCAGAGGCGCAGAGACGCAGAGAAGCAGAGTTTTTTTGTTTCCCATGAGGCAGAACAAGAATTATTCCTCTAGGAATAAAACAATAAAAAACTCTGCGCCTCTGCGTCTCTGCGTCTCTGCGATAAAATCTCTGCGCCTCTGCGTTGGAAATACAGCGTTTAGAAGCAGTTGATGAGCTGGGTTGATTCGAAGTAGTCGGTCTGTCCCCAGAAGGGCATTTCCCTGATGAAGGTGACGTTTGCGGCGCGTTCCTGGACGGGAGCCCAGGTGGGGGGGAGGGCTTTGCCTGCGCCGATTACGATTATGTCCAACTGGCATTGCGCAGGGAGTTTTTTGCAGTCGTTGCACAAATCCAGCGTTTCCAGTTGGCTGCGGTTTTCCTGGCTGATGATGAAGCCGCCGAAGTCGCTGGCATTGTCCTGCTGCATGTTGCCCGCCTGTGATTTGACGCGGTTTCGCAAATCCAGTTGGTGCAGGTATTCTGCGCCGCTTTTCAGAGGCGCGACCAAGGTCAGTTTCTGGCAGTTAATGGCTGCGGCTGCGGCCAGCAATGCCGAGGCGCGCAATGCTATTATATGAAGACTATTGCCAAAGGAGGCGCATTCCTTTGCGACGGATCGTATGTCGCATATCCACTGATTTGCGCTTGCCTCCGCATGGAGCCCGCTGGAATCGCCAGTGCCAGCATAGTCAAAGCGCACGGCGCAAATGCCCTTTTGCGACAGATGGTCTGCCAGCCTGACGGATGTGCGCAGGGCGCAGCGGCGTTCCTCGCAGAGCGGGTCGCATATCAAGGCCACAGCGCCGCTGGCGTTTTCAGGTTTGTAAACTGAAACATGCAGTTTCCGTGTGCCAGAACAGACATAGCCGCATTCCGTAGGAGTTTCCATTATTACAGCACCTTTGACAGGAAGTCCTTTAGACGTGGGTGCTGCGGCTTGTCAAAGAAAATCTGGGGGCTGTTCTGCTCCAGTATCTTGCCCTCGTCCATGAAGAGGACGCGGGTGCCCACTTCCTTGGCAAAGCCCATTTCGTGCGTCACTACAATCATGGTCATGCCCGCATTTGCCAGTTCTTTCATCAGGCTCAGCACCTCGCCCACCATTTCTGGGTCCAGGGCGGATGTGGGCTCGTCAAACAGCATAAGTTCAGGCTTCATTGCCAATGCGCGGACGATGGCTATGCGCTGCTTCTGCCCGCCGGACAGCATGCCTGGGTACGTGTCCGCCTTGTCTGCCAGGCCTATGCGTGTCAGCAGTGACATGGCATTGTCCTTTGCCTCCTTTGGAGAGATGATGCCGTGGTGTATCGGGGCCATGGTGATGTTGCCCAGCACTGTCATGTTCGGAAACAGGTTGAAATGCTGGAAAACCATGCCCATTTTCCTGCGGAGCATATCGACGCGGCAGCCTCTGGCGGTGATTTCCTCGCCATGCACTTTGATTGTCCCCTCTGTTGGTTTTTCCAGCAGGTTCAGGCAGCGCAGGAAGGTGCTTTTGCCTGAGCCCGAAGGGCCGATGACAACCACCTTTTCGCCTAGTTTGATATTCTCGTCAATGCCACAGAGCACCTCGTGGTCGCCAAATGACTTGCGCAGGCCGCGGACCTCAATCGCCAGTTGGGAATTGTCTTTATTCAAGTCCATTGCAGCCTCCTTTACTTCCTTTCGCTCTTGCGCATTATGCTCTCTATCTTCTTCTGCGCCATGGATATGAATATGACCAGTGTCAGATAGACGGCTGCCACGAAAAGCAGCGGCACGAAGGCGTCGAATGTGCGGGCGCGGACCAGGGCGGCGGCCTTGGTGATGTCAACTATGGCGATATATCCCACAATGGAGGTTTCCTTCAGCAGGGAGATGAATTCGTTGCCGAATGCGGGAAGCACGTTCTTGATTGCCTGAGGGAGGACGATTTTGCGCATTGTGGCCCAGGCGCTTAGGCCCAGGGAGCGCCCCGCCTCGGTCTGCCCCTTGTCAACTGCCATGATTCCCGCCCTGACGATTTCCGCAACGTATGCGCCTGAATTGATGCCGAAACCGATTATTGCCACTAGAAGTTCGTTTGTGGTGGAGAGAATGACGAATGCCCAGATCATCAGCTGGACGACAACTGGCGTGCCGCGGAACACGGTGAGATACAGGCTCAGGAACATGTCCAGCAGCTTCTGGAATGCATGGCCAAGATGCTCGGCATGTCTTGTGCGTATGAACATGCCGATTGATTCCCAGAACTTGTATGGGCCATCCTGGTAGTAATAGACTTTTGCAACGGCCACCAATATGCCCACAAGCACGCCTACAAGCAGGGCGCCTATGGTAAGGATGAGCGTATTCTTGAAGCCAAGGAGGAATATCTGGTAGCGGTCATCCGTTATGAACGTGCTGATATATGCCTCTTTTATGGCAGTTAAAATCGAAGCCATTTTCACTATAGATTATGCGGGCGCCGAAGTTCTCTTCGGCACCCACATTTTTAGGGAACAAAGGAAAAATTACAGTTTGGAGGAGATTTCAAAGTGCTTGAAGAACGAGGCCTCCAGGGAACCGTCCTTTTTCATTTCTGCGATGACTTCGTTTATGATGGCCATGAAGTCCTGGTTGCCCTTGGCCAGCATGATGCCGAAGTCCTCGGGCGCGTCCAGACCCTTGTCGTTCTTGTCCACCAGCGGGATTGCCTTGAAGCCAGTGTTCTTCTGTGCCAGTGCCTTGGCCACCAGCTCGTCGATGACCACTGCGTCCACATGGCCTGACTTCATGCCCACCATTGCGTCAGGTGCGTTGTTGTAGGATTTGACTTCTGCCTTGGTGTCCTTGAGGATGCCTTTCTTGACTGCATCTTCGATCATAAGCAGGCCAGTGGTGCCATTCTGCCCGCCAATGCGCTTGCCAGCAAGATTCTCTGCGGTCTTGATGGAAGAATTCTCAGGAATGATGATATACTGGACTGACCTGACGAATGGCACGCTGAAATCCACTTTCAGCTTGCGCTCCTCGTTTATTGTGAAGCCAGAGGCGCCCATGTCTGCCTTGCCTGACATTACTGTGCCAAGTATGGAATCAAATTCCGCAGGGATGATTTCCGCCTTGACGCCGATTTTTTCGGCAATGCGGTTTACCAGGTCCATTTCAACGCCGGCGATTTCCTTGTTTGCGCCGAGATATTCGTATGGCGGGAATTCGGGATTGGTGTAAACGACCATCTTGCCCTTGGCCTTGACTTTCTCAAGTACAGTCCTGTTGTCGCTGCATCCAGTGAAAACTACGGCGCACAGCGCGGCAACCAACATCATTTTTGCAATTTTTGCTAGCATTTTTCTGCTCCTTTGTTTTTGGGGTGACTTTTTTAATCCATTAATTTAAATAAAAAATCGCCGTACTATAGCATGTAAGATTTAATTTTCCATATAGTATTCAAATACCCTTGTTTTTTCGGCAAAGCGAATTACTTTATCGCCAATTATGGAAGATATCTTTAAAAAATCACAGATAAGAGTTGCCATAGAGGGGCGTAATCTGGAGGATTTGCGCCCGCTTCTAGCGCATTTCCCCTGCACGATAGTTGAGGACGAGCCTGACTTGGTCATAAGCCATGGCGGGGATGGTTCGCTTCTTGGGGCGGAGCGCAAGTATCCAGGCGTGCCGAAATGCCCGCTCAGGGACAGGCGCCAGAATCCAAAGTGCCCAAAGCATGGCGAGATGGACACGCTGGCAAAGCTGTTTGCCGGCAAATTGGGCACTATTGAGTTGCTCAAACTGGAAATCAGCACAGGGAAGGCCTCGCTTCGCGGCATAAACGACGTGCAGGTGTATCATGTGGAGCCTACGGCCGCATTGCGTTTCAGAATCTGGGTGGATGACGAGCTGTTCCGTTCCCAGGTCATCTGCGATTCCCTGCTGCTTGCCACTCCTTTTGGCAGCACGGGCTATTTCCAGAGCATGACACATGGAAACCTGCGCACTGGATTGGGAATGGCGTTCAACAATTCCATGGACTTGCTGGGCTACACGGTATTGCCCGAGGATGTTGTGATAAGGGCCGAGCTGCTGCGTGGCCCAGCTGTAATAGCGGCGGACAATGATCCCGCCCGCATCAGCCTTGAAACGGGCGATGTATTCACCATCAGGTCCTTGCCAGAGAAGACGGTTCTCTACGGCATAGATGTTTTCCGTTGTCAGGATTGCTTTGATTTACGTAAAACCGGAAAAAGATAGGAGGTGTGTTTTATGTCAGATAGCGTTAAGGTTGTAATTGAGTTGTTGGTTGTGGCATTGTTTTCCTATCTGGCAGGAAGCATACCCACTGGTTATCTGATTGGCAGAATCAATGGCATAGACATAAGGAAGCATGGCAGCCATAACATCGGTGCCACCAATGTCAGGCGCGTCCTGGGGCGGGACTGGAGTTTCATCTGCTTCGCCTGTGATTTCCTGAAAGGGTATCTGCCTGTGCTGCTGTTTGGAAGGCACATGGCAGGTGCATGGATTATAGGGGCGGGCTATGGCACGCTGGTGGCCGCATTCGCCTCGATATGCGGGCATATATTCCCTGTCTGGCTGGGCTTCAAAGGCGGCAAGGGCGTTGCCACAAGCCTGGGCGTGGTGACTGGCATTGCGCTGATTCCAGTTCTGGTGGGCGGCATCGTCTGGCTGATTGTGTTCAAAATCTCCAGGATAGTGTCCCTTGCCAGCATGATATCTGTGGGATGCATTGCGTTGTGCGCCCTGATCATGAAGATTTTCGGATACCACAGCATTTCCTGGCAGGGAGTGATTCTGCTGGTTGTGATCGCGTTGCTGGTCATCGTCAGGCACAAGGACAATATCATACGCCTGAAGAACGGCACCGAAAACAAGTTCTTGAAGAAGAAGGACGAAAAGAAAGAAGAATAGTTTTTTAGAGGAAGACGAGAATGACGACATTTGCATCGAAGGCGGGAATTGACCTGGCACTTACAGAAGAGGACAAGATGGCGGTCCTGAAGGCGGGACTGGCTAAAATCAACAAGCCATTGAAGAAGGTGC
>JAFYGL010000185.1 GCA_017543165.1 Victivallales bacterium
GCAGGCGCGAGCGAAACCCACGGATATGCCACGCAAAAATTCAAGCCGCGTTAGCGGCGACATACGGAAACACCTTGCCATAATGATTCTATCGCCGCTAACGCGGCTTTATATTCTAGTGGTGTCACATCCGTGGGTTTCGCTCGCGCCTGCGGCGCTCGCTCCACCCACGGCTAGCTTCCGTCGCCGCTAACGCGGCTCCTTGAAAGTACCCACCTCAGGTGTATCGTCAACGCCTGATGAACAAGGGCATTCCGTTGATTATATGCTCGCGGGCCTCGGAACTTATGATATGCCCATCCTTGGAAACAACGAACAACTTTGGGGAGGGGAAGCCAATGATGGATTCCAGCGGCCTGTCCACGCTGGCAATCAACTTTATTGCAGGGCCTCCGTCAACAAACACAATGGAGCCAGCGCAGCTGTACTGCCCGTTGATTACATTCAGATATTCATCACATCTTTCCTTGAAGACCGTTTTCAGTTTGTTCAAGTCAGGCAGGCTGGCAATGGCTCCCTTGACCTTGGCATTTTCCTGCACAACCGCTGGATTCAGGGCATTCATCCATGGAACCGTGACATCTATGTTCTTGAACAAGTCGGCTAGTTCCTTGAATTCAGGGACAAGTTCACCGTAGTTCCTGTCCAGCATCTGGGTAATGCGCCTGAATGCCACTGCCTTCGGTATCAATTCCATTGCGGTATTGGACTTCAAGCGCTCCATTGCCTGTATCAGGTAAGCCACTATGTCATCGCCTTCATTCGCCCCGAACACAAACTGCTCCAGGAATTTGCGGTATTCTGAATAATTGTCCTCCTTCTTGCGCTCAAAATGGAAATCATATTTTTCGGATGTGAAGTTCTTGCCGAAAACATCGTTTGTATGCGCCAGCACCACCTTGTCGCTGCCTGGGAACACATGGTATATCCTGCCGAAAACCTTGGTGAATTCGGGATTCTCCTTGTCAGGCCCTATGTTCAGCATGGCTGGGGAATATAGCCTCAGCCATTCCTGCGCACCCTTTTCCTTGTACTCAATGTAGAAGAAATCAGTCAATTCAGGAGTGTCGCTGGACATGCCGAGAATCTCCTTCACGATGTCATCCTTCGCCTGCCCCAACTGCCTCACCATCTTCAGCGAGCCTTCCCAAATCGTGCCTCGGACGCTGCCCTCAAGCAATGCGTCTATCTTGTCGCATTCCTCGGCGGTCGGCGGTATCTTCTCCAATTTGAATGTGTTCAGAACAGGCACGCTCAGGTACAGGTCGTAGTTGGCCAGCAGGCGCTTGTAGTCCAGAACCAGTTCATCGTTCTTGGGCGCGATTTCAATGTAACGCTGGAGCAAAGTGCGGTATTTCACCAGATCGGGCAATGCCAGGACTATGTCCTGCCGCAGTTTTGCCACCTCGTCCTCCAATGCCTTCTTCTGACTCGCCTTCTCCTGGGCGGCCCTTTCCCAGGCCTGCAACTTCTCCGACCATTCTGCGAACGAGGTCTTGTCATATTCGCCCGCATTGGCAAGGTACTGGAGAGCCTCCTCCTTGCGCCCGCTCAACTCCGCTATCTTCGCCAGTTCGTCTTCATAATTGGCAAAAGGATGCGCCTTCGCCTCCTTTATGGCTGCCTGAACGGACGCCACCCACTGCACCACTGCGGACGATGCGTCATGTATGCGCTTGTCATTCCATTCCTGGTATGCCTGCTTCCAGTTCTTGATGCGGTTCGCCTTGCCATTGTCCTTCAATTCATTGGCGATATTAAGTCCATTGCCCAGCAATTCAGTCACCCTGACAGGATTTGCGGAACTGAAGCCCCTGCGCCTGATGCTTTCCAGTTCATCCAGCACATCCTTGTAGTTTGACGCCAGGTCCTCCTTGTGCTTGATTTCATCCTGCGCCTTGCGTTTGAAATCCAGTATTTCAGGCGACGCGGCAAAAGCTGGATCCTGGGTGCCCAGCAGCGATATGTAATCCAGCACCTTGTTGTATTCCTCCTTGGAATACAGTTCCTGCACGTGCGCCAAGGTGGCATTGTGCCTGTTGCGGCGGGCGGTGACAAGATACAAAGCGATGCCTGCCGCCAGAAGCAGAACCACAATGGCGGCGATACTTGTGGAGAGCAGCCGCTTGCGGCGCTCCTTGGCGGCCTTCTTCTCCGCAAGCGTCTCCTCGACTTGCCTTCTCAAAACATCCGACACGGGAATCTGCCATGACAGGACATGCTCCCAGGCGTGCCTCAGCGTGATTTCGTCCAATGTCCCTGCATTGAGGTTGTTCTGGAATGTCTCCACTTCCTTGAGGAACGCCGCCTTCTTTTCGTTGCGCCTTGCCTGCAAGTCCAGCATCTCCCTGGCAGCAGCCAGCACTGCGTTCCAGGCGCCAGGCACATCTATGAACGCCTCGTCCTCAGACAGTTTCTTCGCGCTTTCCAGCAATGCCTCCGTGCTGGTCACATCTTCCTCGCTGGTGCTGAACTGCAATTTCCGCATCAGATTGCTGGCCTCCCTGTTCAAGTCAGAGGCGCGTTCCGACAGCAGGGCGGTCTTCAACTTGCGCATGATATCCGCAGGCGGCTCGGTGGCGCGCTGCGGATTGGTGAATTCAGCATACATTCTGCGCAGTTCCCGTATGTCCAGTTTCTGCAAGGCCACTTCCGTGCGCCACACCTGCTCTGGCATGAGTTCTTCTTCCAAGGGCTTCAGGTTCACCGCCCAACTGGGGTTGGCGGGGTCCTTCTCGCGGATTTTACGCAACAGCTGCACGCTCAGTTCATGGTCGCCTACATACACGCTGCGGCGGTATTCACGCATGAGCGGCGCCAGTCCCTCTTCGGTGGTCACTGCTTCCTTGAGGCGCTTGCATGCCTCCTTGTCAATCTGCGGAGGAACGCTCAATTCCAGGTCAATGCACAGGTTATACCATTTTTCCACGCCTTCGAAATTCAGCATGTCAATGTACTCCAGCAAGTTTGGCTCGTTGCCAGCCTCATTCACTGCCTCGGAACGCATGCCCTTGCTGAGGTAATCCATGCATCTGGAAAGGCGTTCCTGCACGGTTTCGCACATCATGGTGTACTGGGAAGCCAGGTCCTCCAGACTGTCATTGCGCTCGATCTGCGCGGAAGCTAGCTTCTGCTGAATCTGCTTTACTATCTGCTGTTCCTGTGTCATTGTCGCCCCTTAAAATCTCTTGCGTGGTTTCAAAGTAAGCATATTTATGTTTCTGCTGTCGGAATTGACTGTCATGGTGCCGCCTGCGTTCTTCTGAACGGGAACGACAATTTTCTTTTCGGGCAGATGCCCAGTCCTGGCGTATTCTGCCAGGGCGCCAGTGGGTGTCTTCAGTTCCACGCCTGTCAAATCCAATATCTTCGCCTTTGGATTGCGCCTTGCGTCCCTGTACGCGTCTGAATCAGGCAGGCAGCAACGCCAGCAGCATGTGGAACCTGCTGGCAGAGTGCTGAAATATGTGTTGAAGGTGACTTTCCAGCGCTGGTATTCAGGCAGCAGCACCAGGGATTCTGCAATCAATGGAAGCAATTCCATGCCAGGCAGGAACAGTATTATCACGATGCCCTCTGGATTGCCGAGGAACATGTCAGGCAAGATTGCCGCATTGCCTGCGTCGCCTGTAAGTTCAGCCCAGTTCTGCGCTGGAGCAGGCGTCGCATCGCCCTGCGGTATCTCCTTCTGTGTTTCCAGCAGATGTGGTGCCTCGTCCCACTCGTCCAGCAAAAAGCCAGGTTGCTGGCAGAGCCAGGCAGGCCCTGCCGCCGCCCTTTCCTTGGACTGGCAGATCACGTGGTGCGCCAATTTGTTGCTGCGCCCCGTGTGGTCTGGATGCGCAGCGCCAATGCGGGAAACAATGCTGGTGCCACGGCCAAGGATGCTGCTGTATAGATGGCTCCAGGCAACTGGCTCCTGCATTTCAGAGATGTTGTCTATGGAGGAACGCAAGCCCTTGTACGCGCTCAGCGCCTCCAGCAATTGTATGTACTGTGGCGGCATTCCCCGCGTATGCGCCACGGTGCAGAAGCCGCGCGTGCCTGGACGGAGGCCCTTTTCTGCCGAGGTATAGACAAGTTCGTATGCCATCGTTGTCTATTATGCGTTGTCGCCAGGCACTGTGAACCAAATATCCGTGCCTGGACACTGCAACTGGCAGCCCGCAAACGAATGCGGCACCTGCAATGGCTTGCGGCGGCCTGGTATCTCAACAAAGAATATGTCGCCAGACAGACGGCATTTCACATCTGGATAGTTCTCGTGCTCCTCGGGTGCGGCGGCCTTTATGAAGCCATGCTGGCACAGGAAATACAGCATCGGCACAGTCGCCCAGAATGGCTCGATGTCCCTGGGATGTATTCCAAGAAGCCCAGTTTCCTCGTCCAGTTCGGGGCTGTGGCCCAAGGCGCTGTTTGGCAAATAAAGCACCTCGCCAGCAAAGGTCTCCGCGGTGGAGACAATTTCCGGGCAAAGCTCGTCCAGCAGCATGCGCAATTCAAAGGACACGTTCTTCAGCAGCGGCACATCCAAGGCGCAGGTGTTGAGTTCGCTGTCCCACTTCCAGGGTTCCTCTGGCAAATCGTGTGTCATCAGCGACCGCCAGGTATCGTACTTGGAAAGCACCACAACCAGTGTCTTCCTGGACTTCTGCCCCGAGCGCATTCCAGAATACTTCTTTATGCGGTTTATCATTTCCGTAAGTATGATTTCCTGCCGCTGCACACGGGCGGCGGCGGACAGCTGCGGGTCGTCCACCCCCTTTATTCTACGACGGAAACGCACGTCCTTGGTGGGGTCGAACAGGAAGAATATTGTGTCCGAATGCAACAGATGCTGCGTGGTGGGGTTCTCCACGGAATCCATGCCAGGCTCAAAATGCTCGCCAGCGTTGTCATACAGCACCAATGTGCGGGACAATGTGTCCTTGACCTTCTCGTACATGGGATGGTGCTCCGCAGGGGCCACTGTGAACAGGAACGGGCTTGGCAGGTTAATCAGCATATTATCCAGCAGCACCTGGTTGTACAGTTCGCCTTGTAGTTCTGTCTTGCGCAGAGCCACCAGCGCATCCTGGTCCGACGCCAGGAATACAGTCTCCTCGAATTCATTGAGTATCTGGTTGTTCACCGCATCAGTGTCGGTGAATGAAATTGCGAAATCCCTGGACAATGTGTTGCGCAGGTTCCAGGTCATGCTGGTCAGGAAATAGGACTTGCCGCTGGCGGTCGCTCCAACGATGGACAGGAACAGCGGCGGCATCTCGGCGGCGGCCTGGGGTATTCTCAGGTGGCAATGTGGGCATGCCATGTCAGGGCAGCTCATTCCCGCCGCGTCTATTGCATTGCCTTCAGGCGTGAATCGGGAAGGCAGAAAGCGCTGTGCTGCGTCCGCCCCAAGAACTGGGTCGCCCATGAGACTCTGGTGCCTGGCGATGAACAGGAATTCGCTGACATCAAAACTGTGCCAGCAGTGCGGGCAGATTATGCCGCGGTGCGCCGAATTGGCATTGCCCCTGGTGAATGTGGCCGACCTGTTGACTGGCGAGGCCGCCAACTCCTCCAATGCCCTGCTCTGGGAATCCTCTGGCGTCTCCTTTTTCTCCTGCTTCGGGGGCACAGCCTGCCCCTGCAATGGCGGCAACACGTCCAGTTCCTCTTCATTCAATGCGAAATCCACGTAGATGCGCCCCATGACAATGCGCTGCGGATGGTCTATGACCACGCTCTGCACCTTCTGCCCGTCTCGGAACATGCCGTTGGTGCTGAACTGGTCCTCCAGATGTATGGAGCCGCCTTCCTCGTCCTTGGTAAGCATGGCATGAAGGCTTGAGACAGACGGGTCAGCCAGCGTAATGTCATTGCTGTTCTGCCGCCCTATCCTGCAAGGGAACATCTCTATGCGCTTCTCCAAAACGCCATCGGGCATATACGCCCTCATATAACACACTTGAGCCTCGTTTTTCGACATCGCCTGCAACACCTCTTATATCATGATGCTTATCATTAAATTCGTGTGCGCAATATAACAAGCCAATCAATATTTTCAAAGGGAAAAACAACAAGTGGCAACTCAACTATTTAAGGCAAAGGCAATCGGTCAATCAGCCCATCATGCAGGGAATAAAGGGACAAAAGGGACAAAAGGGACCAAAGGGACAAAAGGGACAAAAGGGACAAAAGGGACTAAAGGGACAAAAGGGACAAAAATGCAAAGAAAACAACGCTTGTCCCTTTAGTCCCTTTGGTCCC
>JAFYGL010000186.1 GCA_017543165.1 Victivallales bacterium
GGGAACAAGCCCTCTGGAATCAAAAAGACTATGTGCGCACCCCACAGGCCACCCAGGCAGAAAATTACGCTTCTTCAATGAAAAAAAACGTTTCCGCCAAGGCAACCTGAGTGGGCGCCGCCTCGGCGCCCACATATCATCCATGTGGCAACCATATCTACCATACAACGCTGTCCTGTGCCGTTACAATGAAATCGGCACCAAGGGCAAGAACCGCATACGCTTTGAAGAACAACTGGCGGACTTTCTGCGCAGGGCCTTCTCCAGCGTGGAGGGCCTGAAGTTCGTGTTTGAGCATGGGCGCATTTTCATCGTGCCCTCTGCCGAGCGCGCTTTTTTCAGCCCTGCGGATTTGCAGATGTTCCGCACCAGGGCCTCTGCCGTGTCTGGCCTCTCCTCTCTGTCGCCTGGTTTTCTGGTGGAATCCAGTGTGGAGGCAATCGAGGCGAAGGTTATGGAGTGCATGCCGGAAATATGCAAGGCCTTCTTTGCCCAGAACCCGCCGATGGAGCCTACATACGCAATGCGTTCCAGACGCACGGACAAGGGCTTCCCAATGACATGCGCAGACCTGGAGATGCACTTCGCTGAATTGCTCTTGCCAAAATATCCCGCCTTGAAAATTGATTTGAAGCACGCCAATTTGGTGGTGGAAGTGGATATACGCAGCAGGCATGCCTTCATTTCATTCGAGCGCGTGGCTGGCCCAGGCGGCCTGCCCGCAGGCAGTGGCGGCAAGGTGCTGGCCTTGCTGTCAGGCGGCATTGATTCGCCTGTGGCGTGCTATGAGATGATGCGGCGTGGCTGCACCGTGGATTTTGTCACCTTCCACAGCGAACCATATACGCCGCCCGCATACCTTACAAAGGTGGCCACGCAGGTGAAGACGCTGAACGCATACCAGAGACGCGGAAGACTGGTGGCTGTAAACATGCTGGAGGCCCAGAAGGCAATCCGAGATTTGTGCTCGGACAGGAACAGGACCGTATTGTACCGCCGTTTCATGCTGCGAATCGCCAACGCAGTCGCGGAAAAGTTCCAGTGCAAGGCATTGGTGACGGGCGACAATCTGGGGCAGGTCGCAAGCCAGACGCTGGACAACATGTCCATAATCAACGCCTCTGTGCCAATAATGGTGCTGCGTCCACTGCTTACATTTGACAAGTTGGACATAATGGACATTGCCCGCAAAATCGGAACTTTTGAGCAATCACTTATAGATGTCCCTGACAGTTGCACCGTCTTTGCCCCGAAGGCACCGACCACCGCCGCTGTGATGGAACGGGTACTGGAGGACGAGAAGCAATTGGATATCCCAGCGCTTCTCCAGGCATGCCTGGAGAATACCAGCATTATAAATCCAAATACTTTCAAGACACATAGGTTTCTTGACTGCTGATTTTTATTTGTGAATATGAAGAAAGGGCGTTTTTGTTATGCGGCGAGTGAAAATTGCGCGGATTTGCTGTATCTGAGCGGTTTCTCTGCGCCTGATGCATTCCTATGGCTGGAGTTTGAGGGACAGCAGTTCATAGTTGTAAGCCCATTGGAATATGGCAGGGCTTGCAGGCAGGCCAGGGACGACATCCGCGTGCTCTCCTACGAAGATGCAAAAAAACTCTTTGGAATCAAGAAACTGAAAATCTCCCAGATAATCGCTGGCGCATCGCGCATAGCGAATGTCGGGAATTGGGAAACGCCAGGGCATTGCCCGCTTTCTCTGGTTGAGGCCATACACAAAACCAATTTAAAGACGCTGGACGGCAAGTCCAGCGGCGAAAAGATTTCCATCAA
>JAFYGL010000187.1 GCA_017543165.1 Victivallales bacterium
ACCCTGCTGCGCATCATGGCTGGCGAGGACAAGGAGATACAGGGCACGGCGCAGATTACAAAGGGATGCCGCGCATTGCTGGTGCCGCAGGAACCGCGTTTGAAGCCAGAACTTGATGTGCGCGGCAATCTTCAGGAGGCAATGAGCCACATCACCAGCATGATTGACAGGTATGACGAGGTCATGGCTGAAATGGGCGAGGACCATACCGAAAAGGAACAGGAAAAACTTAATGACGAATTCGACTTCCTGCAAGGCGAAATAGACCGTCTGGACGGATGGAACATAGACCATCTTCTGGAAGTGGCGGCCTCGGCGCTGGCATTGCCTCCGATGGACGCGGATGTGACAAAACTGTCTGGCGGGGAACGGCGCCGCGTGGCATTGTGCCAGGCATTGCTGAACAAGCCGGACCTGCTGTTGCTGGACGAGCCCACTAACCATCTGGATGCGGAGGCAATCAGCTGGCTGGAAAATGAACTGCGGGAATTTCCTGGCACTGTCATCATTGTCACGCACGACCGTTATTTCTTGGACCGCATCACAAAGTGGATACTGGAGATAGAGGATGGCAGGGGCATTCCGTTTGAAGGCAATTACTCCTCATGGCTGAAGCAGAAGCAGGAATATCTGCGCATAATGGAGAAGAAGGAGACACGGCGTCAACAGGTGCTGGCGCAGGAATTGCAGTGGATAAACTCCTCTGTGCAGGCGCGCCACCAGAAGAACCAGGCGCGTGTTCGCCGCTACAATGAACTGGCGGCGCAGAGTTTCGATTTGTCCAAGGACGACTACAGCATACAGATACCGCCAGGTCCACGCCTGGGCAACAAGGTGCTGGAAGTGGAGCATCTCTTCAAGGGCTTTGGCGGAAGGCAGCTTATAAAGGACTGCTCATTCTCCTTGCCGCCTGGCGCCGTGGTGGGCGTCATCGGCCCCAACGGCACTGGCAAGACCACGCTTTTCAAGATGATTATCGGCCAGGAAAAGCCTGATTCAGGCAGCATTACACTGGGCGAGACGGTCAGCCTCTCTTATGTGGACCAGAACAGGGACGCGCTCAATGACGAAAACACCGTGTTCGAGGAGGTGTCTGGCGGAGAGGAGGACATCATGCTGGGCAACAAGAAGATGAACTCCCGCGCATATCTCTCCCGCTTCAACTTCAGGGGCACGCAGCAGCAGAAGAAGGTTGGGCAGCTCTCTGGCGGCGAACGCAACAGGGTGCATTTGGCAAAACTGCTGAAGACTGGCGGCAACCTGATTCTGCTGGACGAACCTACAAACGACCTGGATGTCAATACCATGCGCGTCCTGGAAAACGCCATAATGGACTTTCCTGGCTGCGCCATGGTCATCAGCCACGACCGCTTCTTCCTGAACCGCATTTGCTCCCATCTGCTGATATTCAAGGCAGACGGGCATATCGAGTGGTTCGAGGGAGACTTCGAGGACTACGAGGAAAAAAACAAGGAGTGAGGTTGCATAAATGGCTGGTTTGTTCATTACTTTGGAAGGACCTGAATGTGCAGGGAAGTCAACCCAGTTGAAACTGCTGGCGGATTTTCTGGCGCAGAGTGGCTGGAATGTGCTCTGCACCAGGGAGCCTGGAGGCACCACTCTGGCGGAGGATATACGCAATATGCTGCTGGAAAAGCGCAATGAGGACATTGCCCCCGAAACCGAACTGCTGCTTTTCGCCGCAAGCCGTGCGCAGCATGTGCGCCAGGTGATTCTGCCGCATCTGGACAAGGGCGGCGCTGTCATCTGCGACCGTTTCATTGATTCTACCACTGCATACCAGGGCTATGCAAGAGGGCTGTCCATAGACTTCATCAACCAGTTGAACGAGTATTGCGTCTGCGGGCGCAATCCAGATGTCACGCTGCTGTTCGACCTGCCAGTGGAGGAGACCTGGCGCCGCCTGTCCCTGCGCTCTGGCGGCAAGGGGGGCGACCGCATGGAAAGCCAGGGCAACGCCTTCCACACCGCCGTCCGCAACGGCTTCTTGAAGATAGCGCAACAGCATCCAGAACGCATACACACGCTGGACGCGATGCAATCCATCGAGGACATTGCCGCACGCATGCGTGAGATAATTGATGATAATATATCTGCGCAAAAGATTAATTATCTTTTATTACTTGAACAATCACAATTAAACTCTGATGATAGAAGAGGATCAATGAATAAAAAAACTTTGGAAAATAACAATGCCGTTGACACCATTTAAAGAGCATTTTCCCAACTTGTGCAAGCGCCTGCTTCAGACCAAGGCAAGCGGCCATACGGGACAGGCATATCTCATTGTGGGCGATGATATCGACTACATTGAGAAATTCGCAATGGCTTGGGCCAGGACAGCCGCCTGCACGGAACCCAATGCGGATGGCTCCGCCTGCGGGCATTGCCCCGCATGCAAGCGCTTCCTAAGCAATGCCTATCCTGATTTGACAGTGGTGCGCCCCCAGTCAAAGTCCCGTCAGATCAAAGTGGAGGACATGCGTGAATTCGAGCATATCCTCTCGCTGGCCGCGAATCCTGGCTTTCTCAAGATAGGCATGGTGGTTGAGGCGGAAAGGCTCAATGACGCATCACAGAACGCATTTTTGAAGACGCTGGAGGAACCGCCAAAGGACACGATGCTGCTCTTGCTTTCCATTAATCCCAGGATGCTTCTTCCCACCACAAAATCAAGATGCCAGACCATTTCCCTCTTGCGAAACCGCCAGGACTATTCCGCACTTGCGGAACAAGGGCTTTTCAAGGTGCTTGCCACTTTGCACCGCCAGGCAGGTGCCTCAGTAGGAATACGCGCGGCTGGCGCATTGTCCAACATACTGGCCTCACAGCGCCAGATTGCCGCCGAATACGGCGAGGCCAACAGGGATTCCTCCTGGGACAATGTGGATGACGCGAAGATGCGCAAACTTGTGGAGGAGGAGAACATGGCGCGGGAGGAGGCTGAATATGTGCGCCTCCGTTCGCAGGTGACCGATGCGATCCAGGCATGGTATATGCAGGAACTTCTGATAGCATACGGTGCCGATGAGAGTTCCCTGCCCAATCCAGAGATGCTCAAAGGCGTGAACAGCCCCCATGTCTCCAGCGAGGAGGCATTGCAGAACATACGCTACGTGTCCGATTTCCTGCGTTCACTAGCTGCCAACGTGGATGAAAAACTTGCGCTGGACGCGCTCTGCCTCTCCATTTCCGAGAAGGTGAAGATGTAGTTGTTTAATCCACAGATTGCCACAGATTTTTCACAGATTTTTCAATTGATGCCCAAATCCGTTTACATATCTGGTTTGCAGAATTACAGCTGCATGATGTGCGGCTTGTGCTGCCGTCGTTTTCTGGTGCTGCTTACGCCAGAGGAGCGCGCCAGGATTGCCAGCAAGGACTGGAGCGATTTGCAGGATGTGCCAGTGGATTTTTCCGAGCGCAACAATGGATGGCTTTATTTCAAGCGTGGGCCAAGGGGCTGCGTGTTTGTGGGGGAAAAGGGGGAATGTCGCATGCATGCCCGTTGCGGATTTGATTTCAAGGCGTTCACCTGCCGCGGCT
>JAFYGL010000188.1 GCA_017543165.1 Victivallales bacterium
CTGGCGCGCGCAGGAGACGGAGGATTTGGCGCAGGTTCCTGTTGAGCAGGTGTATGTATGCGGGGGCCTGGCGCAGATGAAAGGGCTGGTTGAATGGCTTGCAGAGAGGCTTGAAGTTCCAGTGCAGGTGCTTGCGCCTGAGGTCGAGGGGGCATTGCGTCCTGAATTGACTCTGGCGTATGGACTTGCACTGCAATTCACGGGCAAGTCCCGCCTGTCAGTCACTTTGCTGCCAATGGATATAAGGTCCCGTCGTCTCAGGGGACGCAACTGGCCTTTGCTTCTGGCGTCCATTGTATTGCTGGCACTGTCATTTGCCGTCATTGACATCCACAAGTATCTGCAAAGCGTGGAGCAGATGGCGAAAATCAAGATGCAGAAGAAGGAACTGGAGACCTGCACCAAGGAGATATCGGCCATCCTTGACTTGCAGAGGAGCTTGAGATTCCGCGAGATGTCACTGGCTCCCTTGATAGTCGCGGGCAACCTGCACAGTCATCTGTGCGCAATAATCAATGCAATAAGCGGCGCCAAGGCGGAAAAGGACTGGTTTGTCTATCTGGCTGACGAGGCGTCATACCAGTCGCGTCGCAATTCAAGCAGCGCCCCCCAGAAGCGAAGGCCTTCGCAGGCAACGAATCTGTTCTCGCAGGAGAATTCCGCGCTTATCGGCGATATTGCAGGCAGAGATGAATTTCCCTTGCGCTATGACGCAGAGCAGATGTCCTCCACATTGAGTTATATTGCGGCTGGATATACGCCCCAGGTGCCTAACGAGCCATTCAAGCCAGTCAAGGACATTTTGCGCAAGATGGAGGACACTGGCATATTCGTGCGTTCGGACATCCTGGCGGAAAGCGAACGCATAGGCAGGGAGGACATATTCCAGCCTTGGATTGCCTTCCTCAAGAAAGTGCCTGGTGGGCAATTCAACAGGTCGTTCACAGTGAGGCTGCCATTGAAGAAGCCTGACATTGCGCCAGGCCAGGGTGCCGCATCATCGAATGACGAGGAGGATGAATAATCATGGCAGCGAACATTGGCAACATACATAAGGTACTACTTGCCTCTGCGCTGCTGGCCATCGCGGCGCAGATAGTGGTTTATCTCTATGTGCTTCGTCCAGAACAGCGGGATGTGGACAAGGCGATGGGCATGCTGAACAGTTCCAAGTCCGATCTTCGGAGGAACAACTGGCCTGCCAACATAGGCATTCTCAACTCCATCAAGAATGAATACAAGGCAAAGCTGGAAGGCGATGACGAGGAGGAGAAGTCCATGTCCATGCTGTATGACATGGCGATGAAAAGGGCAGGTGCGACCTTCAGCAAGAAGATTGAAAAGGAATACAGCGGTTTGATGGAATTCAGGAGGAATGCATCCCGCCTGGATTACCAGGCAGAGCACAGCAGGGTGTTCAGCGATGTTGCAAAGCGCGGCTTCGTGCTGGAGCCTTCCTCCGTTGGGCTTGATCTGGAGGCGCCTTCTCCTTATATATATCAGTTGATGCTTCAGTTGTGGACTATGGAGAAATTGCTGAATCTGGCGGCGGACGCGGGGCTCACGCTGCAAGCGCCTGAGGCGCAGCCACGCCAGGGAAAGGGCCGCAGGCCGCAGGGCAATTCAAACGAGGCCCCGCAAAGCAGCGTGTATGTGCAGCCAATGAAGGCGTATATAATCAAGGACAAAACAATGCCGTACCTGGCTGAATTCCCCGTGGCGCTGAAATTGAAGGGCAGTCTGAATTCCATGATGGACTTCCTGAATAAACTCCAGGGGGATGAGTTGTTCCTGCCTGTCAGTGCATTTGAGATATTTGCCGTGCCTCCAGCGAAGATTGCAGGTGGCGCTGACGGTGAACTCGTTTCGGGCACCATGCATTTCAATCTGGTTTGTTCTTCATTTTTGCCCTTGCCTAAATAAGAATTATGGATGACCTTGTAGAAAAACTTAAAGCCAACTGGGAATACTGCGTTGCCATCGGCATACTGCTGCTTGCTGTGCTTATGTTGGGAGGCCATTTTCTTCTTGGAAACAAGGATGACCTTGACGAATTGAGCAATGCTGGCAGCATGGAATCCAGTTCAATGCTGTCAGAAAACGCAATGGATTTCCTTACCAAGGGCAGTCCCGAAGTCAAGGGAAATCCATTCAAACTGCCACTTGCCGCGCCTGAACCGCCCAAGCCAAAGCCCAAGCCCAAGCCACAGCCAGCGCAGCCCAAGCCGCAGCCCAAGCCTCAACCTGAACCCGAACCAATTGAGGAAGTCGAACCAAAGAAACCTGACTTCGAGCAGGCAATCGCGCAGTTCGGCATGAAGGGCAATGTGGGCGCAAGGCCAATGGCAATAGTCAAGGTGACTTTTGCGGATAAAAAAATTGACAACCTTAGGCTGGGAATCGGCGACAGCGCATACGGCCTTAAGTTGCTGTCAATTGACGGCGAGCAAATCGAGGTCCAGGACGCCAAAGGCGTCAAGGGCGCAATACCCCGCGGTAAAGCGAGGAAACTGCACCTGAAAAGGTGAAGTGGACAGTGGACAGTGGACTGTGGACTGTGGGCTGTGGACAGTGGACAGTGGAC
>JAFYGL010000189.1 GCA_017543165.1 Victivallales bacterium
ATCCCCCATGACAAGGTGACGTTAGATTTGCTTCCTTATTCCATTGAGGATGATTGCATAGTTTTCGATTTCACAGCCTCTCGCGAAGAAGAGTATTGCTTCATGCTGGATACTGTCTCCGCAGAGCAGGTTGTGGCCCATCAGTACGTTTTCAAGATATATGCCCTTGATGAGGACTTGTATGCCTTGAGGCCGTTCAAGGGGGACTTGCATGTGCATAGCAGTTATTCCCAGTGCGGCAACAGGAACGAGGACCCAAAATATTTGTTGAAGACAGCCAGAAAACATGGCCTGGACTTCTTTGCGCTGACTGACCATGCCCAGCACGAGCCATCGCGCATTTTGCGGCAATTTGCGCAGGAACTTGGCACGGAATGCAATGTCCTGCCAGGCGAGGAATGCCATTCCCTGCGGGGAAGGCGTGAGACTTATTTTCTCAACAACGACTTCTATCCGTCGAACCACATTGTCGCCATCGGCGCGCGCGAAGGGGTTTGCGACTACATCAATGCGCATTTTGAGGAATACCAGGCTGATTTGGAGAGGCGGATGGCATCAATGCCAGAAACGCTGGGCAGGCATGCCCGCGAGATGTGCGCCTCCGCCGACTACATCATGGACAAGATACATGAATACGGCGGCACAGTCATCTTTGCACATCCATTCTGGAGAACAGGCGACCGTTGCAATCTGCCTGCACCCGTCAGGGAGCATATCCTGAAGCAGTGCAAATACGATGCAATGGAGGTGATAGGTCTGGGCAAGGTTAACATCCGCCTTAACACACTTCGCCTAGGAAACATGGAGGCATTGGCATTGTGGCAGGAGGAATCCATCAAAAAAGGCAAGATGATTCCACTGGTGGGCAGCACTGACAGCCATGAGGCGGAAAGACTGCTAGGCAGGCAATATTCCGTTGTCTTCGCAAAGGCAAACACAACGGAAGATATATGCCAGGCAGTCAAGGACGGCATGACTGTCGCTTTCATGGACTTTGAAAACGAGGTGCCCTACGGCTTCGGTCCAAGACGCCTGCTCAAATATGCCTATTTCCTGCAAGAGGAGTATTTTCCATTGCATGACGAAATGTGCCGCACGGAAGCGGGCCTCATCGCGGACGAGTATTCTGGCAGGAGCAAAGCAGGCACAGTGAAGGCAATCTGCGCTGGCAAGCAGGCCGCCCTGTTTGGAAGATATTTTTGGTAATCTTGGGCGTTTTTCTGCGGGCAAGGTTATCCGCGCGGCCATTGGCCGCGCGTCAGGATGAAGGTAGCACGATATGCGGGCAAGCAACAATGTTATTGCAAATCTGGGCGCCCGGTTGTGCGGAAACATTTTCGTATGCCTACGTATAGTTCTACCTTCATCCTGACGCGCGGTCAATGGCCCGCAGATAGCGGAAAAAAACAACCTAGCAACTTGACAAATCGAATATTGCGGATTATTATCCGTTTTGTCGTTTTTGTCATGTTTTGTCATTAATTTCACAGGAGGAATTATGATTCTTACATTAAAAGAGTTGGATGAACATCTGAATTTGAACGAGCGCACTGTCCTGCGCATGGCGAAGAATGGGCCGATTGAAGGCGCGAAGGTGGGCGGCCAGTGGCGTTTCAATGGCAGCCAGATTGACAAGGTCTTTTTCAAGAAGCCTGAAAAAGAGGATGATGTGCCGTTGGAGGTGCTTACACGTTCACGCATCGGCATACCAGTGAGCCGCCTGATTGACGAAAACCGCATTTTCCTTGACATGAAAGCGAAGAATGTGGACGAGGTGATTGATGAACTGACACCAGCGGCCTTGTTCAACACACTGGTTCTGGACATCAAGGACCTGCGCGAGAAATGCAAAAAGCGTGAGGAATTGCTGAGCACAGGCGTTGGCAACGGCATTGCCGTGCCCCATCCCAGGGATCCCATTTCATCTCTGCGTACGCTGGGATGCTTTGTCATTGGCCGTTCCAAGAAGGGTGTTGACTACAATGCCGCCGATGGCAAGCCTGTGAACTATTTCTTCCTGATTTGCTCGCAATCCATCGAATTGCATTTGCATTTGATCGGGCAGGTTGCCAGTCTTGTGAATGACCCAACTTTCATGAAGGCTGTGAAGGCAGCCAAGGCACCAAAGGACGTTATTACCGCCATCATGGCCCATGAACGCGCCGAATTCCTGAAGGCGACACAGGGAACCGAAGAATAATTAGTGATTTGTGGACTGTGGACTGTGGACTGTGGTGTGCGTGGGGCGAAAGCCCCGCGTTCAGAAGGCACGCCATTCCGCGCGGCCATTGGCCGCGCG
>JAFYGL010000190.1 GCA_017543165.1 Victivallales bacterium
GCCCAGCTCGTCGTTGAACTTGTCAATTGTAGCATGCTGTAGTTTCTCCGCCCCAGCGAAATGGTAGCGGATGCGGTCATTTGTCAAATGTGAGAGTTTTGTGGCGGCGATGGCGGAATCAACAACGCTCACCTGGTCTTCCCAACCCACATATTTGGAGGTCTTCTGATAGACATCTTGCTTGAGGCTTGGACCGAATATAACGGATGAAGACATGCGGTCGCGCAGTTTCGTAAGAAGTTGATTGAACTGGGCGTCATCTTCCTTGAGCTGGTTGAATTGCTCCGTTGTCATTCTGGAGGCAGAGGAGATGTTTGAGCGTGCATTGTCAAATTTCCGTCGCAGCCACTCCATTTTTCCCATCTTGACACCCATGGCCGTGTCCAGGTCAAATCTGAATGCGCGCAGGCCGTCGCGGATCTGGTCAAGTTGCTTCTTCTGGTATGCCATGTCGCTTTTGACCTTTCCGCTGGCGTCGGTGAAATTGAAGTCGGTCTTGATGCATCGGGTTGCAGCCTTTCTATGTGCGATGGCTTGCCTTGCCAACTCCTCCAGTTGAATGATATCTTGTTCTATTTGCAGTTTTTGTTCAGGCGAGAGTCTATCTTCCATATTCGCCAGGGTATCCTTGCATTGATTGACAAGGGCCATAAATCTGTTCTCGCCAATGAAGAGTTCCTTCACCTTTGAGGCGGAGGCCGCCGCCAGTTTCAGCATATCCGTGCGGTTGGATGCGTCATAGAAGTGGCTGTCTGCCAGGACGACGACTGCCTTCTCGCTGATTGTGCCTTCCTTGAGCATCGTGGCCAGTCCTAGAACGGCATTCTTAAGGGCAGCCCGCCCAGTTTCTCCAAGCAGCCTGGGTGTGCCATCGGGAAGTTCGCCCCTGGCACGTGTGTCGAATTCCCGCGAGGCCATGAGTTTGTTCAGGGCTGTTTGGCAGAAGTCACGTCCTTCCACGCCGTGTTTGTCCTGGAATGCAAGTGCCACTTCGTCCAGGAGCGCGGAGCCGTCGTTTCCCAGAAGGAGCTGCTTGTTTTCACTGGCGCGTGTCTCCTGCAGCAGTATCTCATCATCCGAGAGCGTGCGGGATGCGGCAAAAATCTCCGCCTTGTTAATGGCGCTTTGCGTCATTGGATCGTTGTTTGCATTGACGAAGGAGATGATTGTGGAATCATGCTGCACCATTGAGGGCTGGGCAGGTCCATTGGGGCCTTTCAGCCCGTTTGGCCCGCCAATGTCAATCGCACCCAGATTTGTGTCAATCCAAAAGCGGTTTCCCAGTGTGGCATCTGAAATAGGTCCAGGCATATTCACTGCTCCTCGCTAGTTTCATACTCATCCATGTCATCTGGCAAATCGCCGCATGGAAACTGTTCCTCGAATCGTGTGCGAATGCCATTGACCAATTCCACAAGGGCATCAATCCAGGCGGCAACATGGTCTGCGTTCTCGAGCATTTCCGCAGGGCGGTGGTCATGCACCAGGACCATCCTGTTCTCTGGGTCCATGGAAATTGTAAAGCCCGCATTCGGCGCATCCAGTTCATTGAGTTCCATAAGCGCGCGAGCCCGCTGTTCCTGGAAGCCGTCCTCGACTGCATATCCCACTGGTGACCATGCAACGACCTCCTCCGCCTCCTCGATATAGTCTATTTCCACCTCCACGGTCCCGTCCACCGTGAAATTGCAGCGGTTTTCGTTCAGGGCAAGTTGCATGCCCATCTTTTCGCCAAAATCAGCCAGTGCCTGCTGAAAAGATTCAAACAAGGTCATCATTGCCTAGCCTCCTTTGCATCCTGGAAGGTCTCCACTCTCATGCGCCAGCCCTGAATTGTCCTCATGAATCCCTCGACATACCGTCTGAATTCATCGGTGGTAGAGATGAAGTCGGCGTCAAAGCGTTCCGTGAGATAGATGGCATTTTCTCGTGAATTGAGGGAAATCCGTGCGCCATTTGTTGCGCGCCAGAAGAAATTCCCCTCCAGAAGAGCTTCGCACAGTCCTTCTGGAAGTTCACCTTCGCCCAGGTCCGCCACTTTGGCGCGGCAGTAGTCCATTGATGCATATCCGCCTGATGAGAAGAATGACAGCAGCCCATCCTCTAACTTCAGAGTGAAGCCGTCGTCATTTTCCTCTAGAGAGTCGGGTGGGACAAGTTCGGCTGCCATGGAGGCCAGCATCTGCATTTTATCTGTCATTATATTCTCCTGTTGAAGATGCCATAAGACACTTACATAATGACTACACGTACTGTGCAATTTTGGTTACAGCAATCAATAACAAAAAATCTCTAAAACTGTCGATACAATATAATCCAATGAATAAATTGCAATAGAATTGGTTGAAAAACTGCAACTATCCAGTACTCCCTGTCAAGGCAGGGCTTTCATTGAACCACAGATTATCACAGATTCTCATAGATTACCTTTTGTAATGAAATCTGTGGAGAAAAGTGGGTGAATGAAATATCCAGACCATTAAGGCGAGCGTTGAATAGTTTCACAAACTCATTTGTGAAAAATTGCACATTTTAGCATCTCCAGTTGTTAATTTGGGGAAGATTTTAACATTTCGCTATGTTCCCCATGAGGGTAGGTATTTGAGAGCCGCGTTAGCGGCGACGGAAGCTAGCCGTGGGTGGAGCGAGCGCCGCAGGCGCGAGCGACAACCACGGAAGTGCCCCCAGAATATGGATCCGCGTATGCGGCGAAAGAATCATCATGGCAAGGCGTTTCCAGCTGTCGCCGCTAACGCGGCTAGGTCTTTTGCCGGGCGCATACGTGGGTTTTGCTTCGCGCCTGCGGCGCTCGCTCCACCCACGGCTAGCTTCCATCGCCGCTTCGCGGCTTCCTTTTTACCTACCCTCATGGGGAACAGAGCGTAGCATTTTTTAATGTTACGATTGCGTAATGTTAAACTTAACGGCAGTTTTTTAGAGACGAAGGGGCGAAGGAACATGTGTCCCTTCGCCCCTTCGTTTTGGGATGCCCTGTATTTTACAATGGGCGTGTCAAGGATTCGCTTGGGTGCTTGAGTTTGTACACGTCTTCTTCATTGAGGGCGTGTATGAACTCCTGGAACTGCGCGGCGTCCAGGTGCAGGGTGACGGTGCCGCCCTTGGCGTCTGCCTGGGCATGGTCAAGAACATGTGTCGCCAATTGGAGGTGTTGCCTGTCCTTGGACAATATCTGCGCCAGATTGTTGATGAATGGCGTGCTTTCGGATTGCTTTACCTTGGCGATGGTGATATTGAAGCCTCCTGCTGGATCCGGTACGATGGTGGCTGGCTTTCTGCTTTCGGGCGGCACTTCCAGATGGCGCAGCTGCACCTCTCCATTTTTGGATTTGCAGACAGTTGGCGATGCAAGTTTCTCCAATGTGGCCTCCGCCTCGATGGCTGCCTCCGCGTCCTGTACGCGTGCTGGATCGCTGCCGTCGCCTGCTATGGCGTCATACAATGCCAGCTGGGACTGGAATGTCTCGCAGATGTCCTTGGCGCGCTGGGTGAATTCCGCTTCCATTTCATTGATTTTCTTCAGTGCCGTCTTGCGTGTGCTTTCGTCAAGTTGCTGCGCCAATGTGCGGTACTGTTCGAAGTTTGCCTTGACATGGTCCTGAAGTTCGAATTGCGGGGTGAGGGACTTGACCAGGTTCTTGCGTATTTCCACGACGCCGCGGAATTTCTCCGCCCGCGGCGTGTCGTCAAAGATACTGTAGTTCTTGAAATCATCATCGGCTGTGAAAGAGAAGTCCGTGGAGAATGTTATCTTCTTTCCTTCCAATGAATGACCAGGGTCAATGGCGAAGAACTGGTTTCCGATGCAGCCCTTGTTCTGTGCGCGGCTGCCCACGCCGTCACGGTCGCCGAACAGCAGCAGCATGATCTTGAACTTGCCCATTTCCTGAAGGTGGAGGCGCGAACCATTCTGCACCAGGCGCCCGTCCTTTAGGAACACATCCAGGTCGCTGTAGTCCTTGGCCATGGTTCCCTCCAGCATCAGTTTTTGCTTGCCGTTGGCCCAGCCGCCCTGGCGCAGAACCAGTTCCTGGCTTGGGATGCCAGTCCTTGCCATCAGGTCGTTTGCCAGCACTTCGCCGATTGCGCCCACGCTTGCATCCTTGGTTGATACTGTGCGGAAATGATGGTATAGCACTCCCTGCTTCAGTTTGGTGCGCTCTGAAGTGCGGTATGAGCCTGTACCAGTTTTTTCCGATTCGTTGTAGTCCAGTTTGACGATATGCTGTTCGCCGTAGTGGGCAAATGCCTCCAGGCCGCTTTCCAGGTCATTGGCTCCATACGGGCGCATGATTTCATCGCGGATGGGCTGGAACAGGGCGGTAAGCACATCGAAGAGCGCCTCATCGTCCTGATGGGTGTGCGGATGTGCCGGGTTCATGAGAGTGTCCGCGAAAGTCTGGGGATTCTGGTTGGGGAAGTGCTGGAGGAATGCGTCCTTGACTGGGTTTTGTCCAGGTGCGGCCAAATCCCGTTTCAGTACATGTATTGCGGCGAAGTTGGTGTAGCCAGGGATTGCGTTTTCCGAGCCGCGGCCAGTGTACAGTCCGATTTGCAGATATGCATCGGGGTGTGCCTCCAGCTGGTCTGCCAGTTCGTTGGCTGTCATTCCCTGGTGGAACCAAGGCTCATGTGACAAGAACTGCGCCGCCCTGGAGCCTGGCTTTTGCAGCAGTTGCTGCGCGATGGAGTAGCGTGTGTTGCCGTTCATTACGTCCAGGTACAAGTTCTGTGTGTCCGTGGCGCTCCAGTCGAATTTGGCGATGAAGCCAGGCTCCACGCCTTTTTTCTTGAGGTCCACGAACACCATTGGATTGTCGCCGTTGCTGAGGCGCATTCCAGGGAATATGTTGCCCTTTCGCACTTCGTCCTCCACAGAGGTGACATCGTAGTCCAGGCCTTTTCTCATCTGGGCCTGTTCCGCCTGCACGGCCTTTTGGTCGACGGCTGGGGCATTGCCGTTGTTGGCGGCGAGGACGGCGTCAATTACCTTTTCCGCGCCGTCTTGGATGCAGGACTTCGCGTTTTGGAGGAATGCGTTAAGGTCCCGCTGGCCTGCGTTGTTCGTCGGATAGAGATTTCCTGCTATGAGATCGTTGGCGTGTGCATGTTCAACAATCGCCTTGGCGATAGTCTGAGGGCATTTCCCCGCCTTGAGTGAAATGTATTTTGGCGAGGTCTGTATTTGGCGGACAACTTCGTTTTCCAGAGCCTTCCTTGCCAGCTCGGGCACCAGGGCGGTCACTGCTTTGATGTCCTTTGCACGGAGGGACTGGCCGAATGCCTTTCGTGAGCCCAGGACGCTTTCGAAAGCATGCACGCCTAGATCCCCGTATGTGCTCTTCAGCGCATTGCAGAACGCCTCCATGGTGTCCTTGTTGATTTGCTTTTGGCTTGCGGTTATGGTCCAGCGTCCCAGAGTTCCCAGCTTGGGGCTGCTGCCGCCATCCATCACGATGTCCCTTGACGAGGTGACTGCAATGTTGGCGACCCTTGTAAAAGTGCTTAGATCAGGTGAAATTGGCATATTGGCCTCCTTTGCTTAAACGCGCATGGCAAACAATTCGGAAAATGGGGATTCTGTGCTTAATGCTGGTGACGAATCGTCCTCATCCCCATTAAGCATGGCAGAAAGCTTGCTCTGCCATTCGCTGGTGAAGTCCAGGACATCGACCAGCAGCTGCGCGAACGCGGCTGGTTCCGCTGGGTTGATGTCATATACAAGTTGGTATATGAGGTTTCCTGTTGACTTGATGATGGCAAAGGAGCCACCGCCTGTGCGGTATCCTGCGGCCTGGTCGCAAAGCAAGGTGCGATAGAGTGAGGACGGTGCGCTTTCTGGCAGATAGCCGACCTCTGTGTATAGGAAAATCTTGTTTACGGATGGGATGAATTGCATTCCCATTTCGATGTCTCCTGCCCGCAATTGCAGAAGTCCATCCTCGGAGGGAACCAGGCCTTCAAGCCCTGCCTCCCAGGCGACCTTTTCCAAAAACAACTTGAAATCTTCCATTGTAGCCATGAAGAAACCTCATATTAGGATTTGACACAATCATCTTTTAGTTTGGGGGTGTAAGTTAATTCAGAGTTTTGGTTTAACAAGAGTGACAATGTAAAAATATCCAATGCCACCGTAATGAGGCACATAATGAAATAAGCAAGCCGTTGCCGAGGGCCTCTACCCGCGGTAAATTGATATGTTGTTGGGGAGTAGCCCCACCAGTTAAATATTGTCAAGAGAGGTAATTTCAAAACATCCAATGTGAGCACCGCTTCGGCGCTCACATTGGATGTTTTGAAATTACCTCTCTTGACATTTGCAATTATCCTTTATGTGCTGGAAGGGAGGACTTGTATTCTGAAATGCCCATGTTATTGCTTTTCATTGACTTTTCTTATTGGAAACTGTATTATTCTTGGCTTGATATGATATTTTATGCGTCGAATTGGGATTGTTGAGGTAATTTCAAAACTATCATCAAAATGCGCTTCGATATGTTTGCATTGGCTTTGAAAACGTATTTCGCTGCATGTACATGCAGCTCAATCCGTTTTCTTCGCCACTGCAAAACATCTCATTGCGCATTTTGCGCTAGTTTTGAAATTACCTCTATTCTCAAACAACATGCAAGGAGATAGTTCTATGAAGGCAATGGTGTATCAAGGTGGCGGGCATTTTGCGGCCGAGAATGTTCCAGCACCTCAAATCAAGCGCAATGATGATGTGATTATCAAGGTTTTTGTATGCAGCATCTGTGGCACGGATGTGAACATGGCGGCGCCGACCAGTAAAAAGGACATGCGCGGGCACATATTCGGGCATGAAATCGTGGGCGAAATCGTGGAGAAGGGGCCTGCTGTGCAGGGGCTTGAAATAGGCGACCACGTGGTGGTGAATCCCAACTACTACTGCGGCACTTGCGCAATGTGCAGAAGCGGCTTGCAGAACCACTGCCTGAACATGGAACTCATGGGCATCACCCATCCAGGCGGCTTTGCGGAATATGTTTGCAGCAATGCCAAGATGGTGTTTCCCATATCCAAGGCGTTGCCACTAAAATATGCGGTATTTGCAGAGCCTTTGGCGTGCGCGTGCAATGGCTTCAGCAAACTGGCGACACGCGTGGAAGGAAGCCTTTTGCAGATCGGGTGCGGTCCAATAGGCTTGATGTTCGCTCAGATGGCACGTGCCGCTGGGGAAAAGGTGCTTTGCCTGGAGCCAGCAGATTTCAGGCGCAACAAGGCGAAGGCGCTGGGATTCGAGGCGATGTCACCATTCGAGGAGGATATCGGCGACAGAATCAATGCCTTTTTCGGCAGAAGACCTGAGATAATCATTGATGCGGCTGGCGGGCAGGTGGCCAAGGCGATTGAATACGCTGGCTTCAGGGCGCAGATACTGTGCTTTGCAAGCCCGCGAAGCGTCAAGGAGGAAACGTCTCTGGCTGGCATACAAGGCAAGGAACTGACCATTCGCGGCTCTTTCATAATCGACAATACTATGCCTCGCGCCATTGAATTGCTTGAAAACCGCAGGCTGCAACTGGATGAATTGATTACCCATGTGCTTCCTCTTGAGAAACTGGAGGAGGGAATGGCATTGATGAAGAGCGGCGAAGGTATGGAGATTATACTTACCATTGGAACAGATAAGGTCGAGTGATTATCCAGAGTGATTATCCAGTACTAACCTGAAAGGCCTAGTTTTTTATTTATCCACAGATTTCCACAGATTTTCACTGATTTCATTTTGGAATTGAGTATGAAAGTGATTTTGACGACCTCGTCAAAATCATCAAAGAAAAATCAGTGAAAATCAGTGAAAATCAGTGGAAATCTGTGGATAAAATAGAAAATTATGCCTAATGGGTGGGGACTGAAGTTACAAGTTAGATTGAGAATATAGGAGCGATTACAATGAAACTATTGCTGGTTGGCGGAAGTGGGACGATTAGTTCTGGCGTGGCAA
>JAFYGL010000191.1 GCA_017543165.1 Victivallales bacterium
ACAGTCCACAGTCCACAGTCCACAGCCCACTTATAGAACAAGGAGATAATATGAACAGATTAGCTATTGGCATTGCATTTCTTCTGTCTGGCGTTCTGCTGGCCCAGAACTTAATTAAAGACCCTGAATTTGACGCGGGTAAATTCGTTGACTGCCAGTTCTCCTCCAACAAGGGGACGATGAGTGCAAAGATAGTCACGGAGGAAGGCAACTGGAACAAGTGCCTCCGCGTGGAGAAGATTGCCGAGCATGCCGACCCCAAGACGGGGAAGAAAAGCGACCATATAGTCGTCACCTTCGGCAATGACGGCGGCAAACATCCTGGTTTTGCGGTAAAGCCCCACACGGTGTATGAATTCCAGTTCGAACTGAAAGGGAATGTGGTGCCTATCATACGGCATGTAGAATGGAATGGAGACGACTACT
Organism: Victivallales bacterium; assembly: GCA_017543165.1. The sequence goes on from JAFYGL010000191.1 coordinate 427, forward strand.
GGAAGAACATGGGTGAGACACCAAAGGCCAATGTACCCAAGAAGCCTGTGGTCTCCAATGAATGGCAGGTTGTGAAGGGCACGTTCAGAATCGGCCCCAAGGCCAAATATGCTGGATTGCAGTTGTTCATGTGGGGCGACGAAAAATGGAAGAACCTGAATCCCGTCGGCGCATATTTCATGGTGGACAAGATTCAGATACGCCAGCAGGTGGCTCTGCTGCCTGATGCGAAGGCGGACAATGGCGGCGTCAAGGAAAAGCAGGTCGAAGCGCCATGCATTGTTCTGGGAGAGACCTACAATGGCTTCACGAAACTCAGGACAAAGGAGCCAGCAAAGGCCGACACCAGCTACTCCTGCCAGATCAAGGACGGAAAGGTGCTTCTCAACATCCGCTGCAACGAGCCATTCATGGACAAGTTGAAGGCCAGCATCAAGGACGATGACGGCAACGTGTGGAAAGATGACTGCGTGGAGATTTTCTTCAATTCCAAAGTCAGCGGGAGAAAGTTGAACCAGTTCGCGGTAAGCGCGGGCGGCGGGCGCTGGATGGGAAGAGGCAACTCGGAGATAGTCGCGGAATATTCCTCCTGGAAGGCCAGCGTAGCAAAGGAGAAGGACGCCTGGATTGTCAATGCGGAAATACCGCTTAGCCTGATTGGCTGGAATGAGCCTCCCAAGGCGGACGAGACATTGCGCGTGCTCATCGGGCGCAACCGCACGCCCGTGAAGGAGACCACATCCTCCACATTCACGAAGGATGGCTTCCACGACATCAGTGACTGGGCGTATCTCTTCCCCAATGGCGCAAAGGTCTGGGGCGAGGCGCAGAAACCGCTTCTTCTTGCAAAGGCGAAGAAATTTGAGAAGATCACCAAGGAAATCAACGAATGGAAGCCTTCCGACAAGCCGGCAGACAATCTGGCGAAAGTCAATTACTTCAAGGACAAGGTGCTTGCCGCGGAACTGGCGGGCCGCAAGTTCGTGCTGACGCACAACCCCATCACCGCCGACACGCTGATTCCGTTTTTGCCTGAAACGCTGGCGAATCCGCCTGATTCCATCTCCGACAGGGCGGCTGTGAACGAACTGCACTGCATGGCGCTGGCTATAACAAACCTGCCGGAACAGGCGGAGGAATACAGAATTGTCCTTAGCGCAATCAACCAGGACACCTCCGAAAAATGGGTGCTGGAGACCAAGGACGGAAAGAACTATCCGCCTGAAAAAATCACCATGTTCAGGGCGATTCGCGTGAAGGACGGCGAAGAGGCCTCCCATGGCCGCCGCTACGACCCGCTGGCGCCCATGGACGTGTCACAGACCGTGGTGGTGCCGCCCCGCGAATCGGCGCCAATCTTCGTTCAATTTGACACATTTGACGTGCAGCCAGGCGAGTACAAGGGCGTGGTGCGGGTGATTCCCCTTGGCGAAGAAGGCACCATGGACAGGAAGAACCCCAGCTACAGGGACATGCCATTCTCATTCGAGGTGCTGCCCTTTGCATTGCAGAAGGGCGCCATTGTCCGCCACTTCATGTACCAGGAGGCCCGCAACGAGGAGGACTTCAAGATCATGGTTGACGCAGGGGTCACTGTGTTCCAGCTCAATACCTGGACGGCATCCTTCAAGCTCGCCGATGATGGTTCCATTATCGCAAAGGACACCAAGAATATGGAGGAGAAAATCAAGGACTACATGGCGTGGGCGAAGAAATATGGCATAGAGGACAGGCTTGAGATATGCCTCCACTATTCCGTTTATTATCATTATGTGGAGCGCTTTACCAACAACAGGTTCAAGCCATTCACGCCAGCCTGGGAAAAGGCCTGGTTGAATTGCATAATGGAGTTGGACGCGGTCCGTGAGAAATGCGGCTTCCCCAATGACAAGTGGATATATGAAATCGAGGACGAGCCGAAGGAGGAACGTTTCCCAATATTCACCAGGGCCTTGGAACTGGCCTGCAAGGCAAAGCCCAGCCTCAGGTTCATGATTACCCTGGGCGCACATGAAGTTTCCTGCGACACACTTATGAAGCTAGTGCCGTATGTGCACGAATGGTGCTTCTGGAACAAACGTTTCTTCTTGCAGAAAGACATGAAGCCCCTCCTGGCCAGATTGCGCAAGGAGAACAAAATCATCTCCACATACACCTGCAACACCAGCATGCGTTCCAGCCTGCAGCTCTACTACCGCCACATGCCATGGACCGTGCCATATTTCAATCTTGATTCACACAACTTCTACGAGCATTCCTCCCACAAGTACAGGACCCGTTCCTGGCGTGAAGCCACTTGCGGCGAGGTTGTCATATACTCCAACGGCCATCCCGTCACCACAATCCGCAACGAATGCCTGAAGGCAGGCCTCATCGACCTGAAATACCTGGCTTTGCTGAAGCAATGCCAGGAAAAAGCGGGCAGGGACAGCGTCCTTGGCAAAAAAATCGGCTCTTTCATTGACAAGACAACTTACGCCGTTATAATGAATCCACCTGAGGATCCCCTCCATTTCGAGAAGATTCGCCAGGAAATGATAAATCTGATTCTGGAGGCACAGAAATGAGAAGTTCAAGCGTACCGCAATTCGAGACACCTTCCTTTGTCAAAAAACACCCCGCAAATCCTTTGTTGAAGGCGGATATGGTTCCGTACCCGTCCGTGCTCACATTCAATGCGGGCATCACCAAGTACAACGGCAAGTATGTGATGGTATTCCGCAATGACTATGACATCAGTCCTGAGACCATCTATCAGAAAAGCGGTGAGATAAACCTGGGCCTGGCGACCAGCGACGACGGCATTAACTGGAGCGTGGCCCCAAAGCCATGCTGGTCCATGAAAACAGATGAGATATGGCGCATCTATGACCCCCGCCTCACCGTGATAGAGGGCAAATGCTATGTCTGCTTCGCCATGGACACAAATCACGGCCTGCGCGGCGGCGTCGCTGTCACCGAGGACTTCGACAAGTTCGAGATTCTCTCCCTTTCCGCGCCTGACAACCGCAACATGGTGCTTTTCCCCGAGAAAATCAATGGCAGGTTCATGCGGCTGGAGCGCCCCCTGCCAGTGTATAGCCGAGGCGCAAATCGGAAGGAATCCTTTGACCTGTGGTGCTCATTCTCTCCAGAATGCCGCTACTGGGGGGACACGGCGCTTGTGCTTGGCGCGGAGCAGGTGCCTTATGCCAACAGCAAAATCGGGCCAGGCGCACCGCCAATCAAGACCAAGGAGGGTTGGCTTTGCACCATCCACGCAGTGCATAAAGTGGATTCAGACCTGCCTTGCTGGCACCGCGACTGGCGCAAGGTGTACATGGGCGGCCTTATGCTGCTGGACCTGGAAGACCCCACCAAGATAATCAGCCTGGCGCAAAAGCCCCTTCTGGTGCCAGAGGAGCAATACGAAACACACGGCTACCGCGGCAGCGTAATCTTCCCTGGCGGCATGATACTGGAGGACACAGGCGAAGTCAAGATATACTATGGCTCCGCCGATACCGTGGAATGCCTCGCCACCGCAGATGTGGACGACCTCATCAAGTTTGCAAAGAACGAATATTAACCACCTTATATACACGGAGGTAATTTCAAAACTATTTTATCCACAGATTTACACAGATTTGCACAGATTAGTTTCATATTAAAAAATGAATGTATCAAAGATATCATCTGTGATAATCTGCGATAATCTGTGGATAATATAATTTAAGGACAAAACGCAATGAAAAAGCAACTTGTAATCATTCTGGTGTACATACTGTTTGGGGTGCTCTCGCTGATGGGAGACAATCTGGTGCAGGACTATGGCTTTGACTCCGAGCCCAGCGAGGAATGTTTCTATGTGCAGAACATGAACGGGGCAATCAAGGTTACACGCATCTCAGAGGACATGACCTGGAACAAGTGCCTGAAAATGGAAATCACAGCCATAAATGACATGGGGGGCCGCAAGTTGCTTTCAAGCGAACTGGTGTTTGGCAAGACCAATGGCAAGCCAGGCTTTGTGGTGGAGCCAAACACTGTTTACAACTATAGTTTTGACTTCAGGGGCAATCAGATGGTATCTCTGCACGTTGGCCTTGATCCAGAAGGCAAGTCCCAATGGAATAGCAGCAAGACAAATATCCGCCCCAATCCCCCCACGGCAAATCCAGACGAGGAGAAATGGAGTACCGTGAAGGGCACGTTCAAAACCAATGATGATGCCAAATACCTGCGTTTCCGAATAATGTTCTGGGCAGACAGCAAGCAGCAGAGCAAATTTACAACCAAGGTTGGAAACTATGTATTGCTGGACAATGTGAAAATAGAAAAGCGCCCATTGCTTGATAATGCGTCAGCGGCGCCGTCAAATGCGTCTGCGCTTCCTCGCAAAGACGCCTATCTCGTGAACTCAACAGCCCAGGCAACTTTCAAGGTGGTTCAGACTCCCTGGTTCAAGGGCATAGCTGATGTGGCTGGCGCAATCACCTGGCAGGACAAGGGCAAAAGCCTGATATGCAAAGTTGCATACGACGAACCCGACAACGGCAGTCATTCCCATAGCAAGAAGCCAAAGCCGACACCGCAAAACGGCAAGGTCATCTGGAATGACAATGTGGCAGAGGTGTTCTTCTCAGTGGACGCCAACAACAGGGAATATGTTCAGTTCGCGTGTTCGGCCTCTGGCGGGCGATGCCGCATTGTGAACGGCAAGGAGGAGGATGCCTTTGAGCAATGGTCCGCCTCATTCAAAAGCCAGAATGGCAAGTGCGAATATACATTTGAAATACCCTATTCCCTGATTGGCTTCAAAGCGGCTCCCGCGCCTGGCACGCTGCTCAAGTTCAATGCGGGAATCAACCACAACCGAATACCATACGGATTCGCTCCCACAAAGACTGGCTTCAGCGATGTGCCAAACTTTGTTCTTCTAGGCGTAGGGGGCATAGAGGACTACCAGAAAGCAATGCTTCCTCAATTCAAAAAGGACGCGCCCGAGAATATGCTGGCAAAGATTGACGCGTTCGCCAAGGCAAAGTTCCCTGACCTTGCATCTGCGATTCTGGCGGCGGAGACGCTGAAAAGCCAAGTCATCTCGGCAAAGATGGGAAGCGCACCCTTTGTGCTGGCGACTCTGCCGCTTAACGGCAACTTCTCCGCTCCGCTTGAGGTGGGTCTGGAGAACGTGGTGAAAGAGGAAATAAGGCTGAAGGCGGCTGGCAAGGAAATCGCAATGGTGCCTCTGGTAATAGTCAACCGCACTTCCAGGACCGCCAGTTACAGGGTGCTTGTGCACGACGATGCGAAAAACTTCTATGAGCACGAGAACCATACGCTGAATGGCGATTTCCCGCCAGAGAACATTACCTTGCGCGAGGGCATACAGGCCAAGGATTCGGATGCAGACAAACCAGGCACCCTCTTTGACGCGCTGCCGCGCCTAAACGAAGCCCAGGTTGTGACGGCGGCGGCGGGCGAGGCGGCACTTGTATGGCTGGAACTGGACGCAACTGGCGTAAAGCCAGGCAAATACGCGGGCTTCGTGCGTGTGATTCCCCTGTCGGAACCTGCCGTGCACAATGTCAAATTCTACAAAGGCGAGATACGGGATTATCCCATTTCATTTGAGGTGCTGCCCTTTGAACTGCCTGCGCCGCGCCCAGGCTGGCTGAGCAGCAGCGCTGGCACGAATGACCATTTGAAATACATGCTGCAGATAGGACCTGGGCGTGTACACGTCACACCTTATGTGTTCAAGCAAAAGTTCAACTTGCAGGGCGATTTGATAGATGACAATGGCTCGACGGAGCGCGCCGTAGCCGCATTCCGACATGTCATTGAGCAATATCGTCAACTCAATGCGATGCATGTCAAGCACAAAATATTATATGGTTACAGCGTGTATCTTGTGTTTACCAAAGTCTCCATGCCAAAGGGAATGAAGGAATTGACGCCTGAATGGGAGAACTGCTGGCGAAATCATCTGAAGTCCGTGCGCAATGCCATCATTAAAAGCGGCGTCGGCATGGACGATGTGGTCTTTGAGGTATTCGACGAACCCAAGGGCAAGGACTTTGAACTGGTGCTGAAAGTCACCCAGATCATGCGTGAGACCTTGCCAGACGCAATTTTATCCATTACCTGGCCTTGTCAGAATTTTGGGTTCACGGCTGATATGATAAAGCATTTCGATGGCTTGCTGGATGAGCAGATCTTTCACTGGCAACTGGGCAGAGACCCTGCCTATCGCCCGCTGATTCAGAATGCAGCCAGAAAGGGTAAAAATGTGGGACTATATCAGTGCAGCACCATGATTCGCGAGGATTTGCACAACTATTTCCGCCTGCATCCATGGCGAATTGTTGAGGCCCATGGAAATATGCTTGACCTCTACCAGTTCAGCAATATGCGCTGGGGTAAAAGCGGGGCCACGGACTGGAAGAGCATTCCCAGCGGGGCAATCGTGTACCGCTCGGCAAACCACTGCATTCCCAGCATTCGCTTCATGATGTTGCGCAGGGGCGTGGATGACATACGCTATCTGGATGCGCTCAAACCCTACGCAAAGCACCCCGATGTGGCCGAATTCCTGAAAAACGCACCGCAGCGCGTGCTGAATACCACCCAGGACGCAAGCATTCCAGACCAAATGCGCGAGGAAGTGATAAGGCTGCTGAATAAATACCATAAGGGCATGTAAGCGCATCCACCTGGGACTACTGGCACGACACAGGCGAGGTCAAGACATACTATGGCTCCGCCGATGCCGTGGAATGCCTCGCCACCGCAGATGTGGACGACCAGGTGAAATTCACCAAGAGCGAAAATAAAACACCCCCAAATATATATTCACGGTTTAGCCAAAATCATGGCATAGTCGTGAAGCAATTCAAGCGGGAATGCTATTGTGGAATATCCTGTTTCTGGCTGGTATTCCACATTCAGGGCCGGGCCTTCGCCATTGACAAAAATGACCTTTGCCGAGGAAAGCCTTCTCCTTGCCATTAAGCGAGCCATCCCCTTATGCGCTGGCCAGGGCATCTGGTCATCCTTTCGCACCAGTGTCCCTGCTGGCAAGTCTATTGTACCCGCAAAGTTTGCCATGTGGATTACAAGACCCTCGCCTGCACGCTCCGCCGCATGTGTCAGTACCAGTTCTGGCAACCCTTCCGTCTTGAAACTGGGATTGTCATTGAACTGCCCAAGCAATCTTACAAGTTGTGCAAATGCAGGCTTCAATTCCAGATAGCGCCCCTTGTACTCCGCAGTCTGCCCTTCCTTGGGGGAATTGCCCAGAATGACGGCATCGTATGTGTAGGCTGGCTCCTCCGCAGAGAACAGCCAGTATTTGTCCGCCAGTATCTTGCGCCACTTTTCAGGGTCGCCTGGACGCCCGTAGAGTTCCCCAACAGCCACCAGTTTGCCCTTGCCCAATGGGTATTCCCTGAATCCTTGCTCTGGAATGTCCTTCTGATTCCACCCCCAAAGCTGCCTGTATTCCTCCTCTGTGCGGAATGTGCCGTCAGGCCGTTCATCGCCGCATATTCCAGCAATTATGACTGTCTTTCCCAACGCCGCGGCATTGCGCAGTTTCTTCACCTCCACATCCGCCATCATCCTCACGTCAATGAGCATGAGCACAGGGCATTCTTCTGGAATTTCCTGCGAATCGGCGTCAATTAGACGGAAAGGAATATTTGAAACCACCAGGCATTGCAACCAGGAAAGGAAGCGCCCTGCCTCATAGCCTATGCCATAGTCCTTGGAATCCTTGCTATAATAGACGCCTATGTCCTGCATGGGCCTGGTGTGGAAGCACCATTGGGCATAGCGCTTCTCAAAATTCCTGAGCAGGGTTTCATCGGGGCCAGCCTCTCCTATAACAGTGTTGGTATAAAGGCTGCCAGTGAGCCTTGCCATTGAAAAAGATACCATCAGATTGGACAGGGTCTTGTGGTATGTGCATAGCATAGGCGGAATGTTCCGCTCGTTTGCCTGCATCACCCTCTGACTGTGCTCCATCAGCCAGGCTGGCCAAGCATAGCGCGGTATGCTTCCATTGCAGCATTCAATGAAGAACCAGTCCAATGCAGGCAGGTTTTCCAGGGAAATGCTTGTCCAGTCTCTTGCAAGCATCGCCGCGCTGTAGTTGGGACGCAGCATTTTCAGTCCCAGTTTTTCATAGTGCTCCTTGACAAGCACGTGGAATTCGTGTGTTGATTCCGCCCTGAACCTTAGCTGTTCCACTGCGCCTGGAGCGTCAAGTCGCTTGAAGAATTTGCCCCATTGTCCTGGACCAGGCAGTTCAAAGCCGTATTTCTCGGCGAATTTTTTACGGCAGGAAGGGCAGTTGCAGGATTGACCCCAATACTGCACATCGTCTGTCATGATGCCATCAACGCCTGTAGCATAGACGCTTTCCAGATATTGCAGATATTCCCGCCTGTAGTCTGGATTGTTGTAGCAGTGGGCGAAGCCATTGTAGGGCGTGATGATAGGTTCGCCCTCACCGTCTCTCTGAACCCTTGGCATAAGGTAGAAATTCGGATCGAGCAAATAGTCGAAAAGCCCCTCGTAGTTCTTTGGGTCCATTTTCCACGCCCTGAGGTTGTAGTAGGCCGCCTCCCTTCTCTTGGGCGTGTCTGGATGCCAGACCAGGCAGCTGGAATGATGGTCGATGACCTTGATTCCTCGCTTATGGGC
>JAFYGL010000192.1 GCA_017543165.1 Victivallales bacterium
ATGATGCTGCACTCCTTAAATGAACTCCCCGCGCATGAGCGCATAGTCGTGGCGCTGGGCGTATTTGATGGTGTGCACAGGGGGCATCAGGCGATTCTCTCAAGACTGGTGGGGCTGGCCAGGGAGACTGCTTCAACGCCAGTGGCCCTGTTTTTCTTCCCCCATCCCCGCGAAGTGCTTTGCCCGCCTGGTCCCAAACACCTTACAATCTTGAATTACAAGAGTTTTCTTTTGCACCAATATGGAGCGGAGCAGGTTGTCGCCATGGACTTCACCAAAGAGATTGCCGACATGGGCGCCGCTGATTTTTTAGAAAGTTTTTTTTGTGCTGGCGACCTGGAGGTGAACGGCTTCTGCGTAGGGGAGAACTGGCGTTTCGGCAAGGGCAACAGCGCTGGCGTGGACTTTTTGGCGGAGTGGGGAGCGCAGCATGGCAAGCGTGTTGAGGTGGCGCCTTTTGTTGAGTATGAAGGCGAGCCAGTCAGCAGCACCAGATTGCGTGCGTTGGTGGAGAATGGGGAACTCGCCACGGTGAAGGAAATGCTGGGACGCGACTTTGCGGTATGCGGTGTCGTTTCACACGGCAATGGCATAGGCCGCAAGATGGATTGCGCCACTGCCAACATAGTGGATGAAATGCACGTCCTGCCGCCAAGCGGCGTGTATGCGGGATTGGCGCATTGGGATGGGCGCACCGAGGCAGGAATTGTTTATGTTGGGACTGCGCCCACTGTACGCCCAGAGGCAAGCGTGCCATGGGTGGAACTGCATCTGCTTGACTGCAACGAAAACCTTTATGGCAGAGAACTGGTGGTGGACTTTGTGCAGTTCATACGCAAAGACCGCATATTCCCCAGCCAGGAGGAACTGGCAGGGCAGATAAAACTGGACATTGCCAAATGCCGTAGTGTTCTCAAGCAGGGATGAGGACACGGAAATTAGCTCTCAATTCACAACATGTTGTTTGCTGCGGACATTTTAAGCGCTTTCAGTCGCTTCAAGGCATTGGAGCGCACAGGCAGAATGGTGCTGTTTCCTGTCCTTTCAGATTTGCACACGATACTGGAGGACATTGATACTGCTGAGCCTGGTCTGCGCAATTCGCTGAATGCCATTGAGGCTGTCCATCAGGCGGATGCCTTGTTCAATTTTGACTTTTTCGCGGATTTGGGGGACATTGGTTTGGAACTGCCGCAGAATGAGGGCGAAATTGCAAGAAAACGTCTTTTAGAGGCATACTCAAAGGCGCATCACTGCGTACTCAAGCCCTCAATTGTCTGCATGGGGAACCACGACTACGACCATGGCAATCTGACTGCCGCGGAATTCGGGGACATTATGAACCGCCCAAATCTGGAACGGGGGCATGCGCTTCATTTCGGCGAAAACAGCTCTTACGGCTACTATGACATAGCGAGCAAGCACGTGCGGATATTCTTCCTCAATACATTCAATGGAAATCCGTACATGCTGGATGAGGGGCAGCTGGATTTTCTGGAAAGAAATCTCACCTTGTCTGATGACTGGTTCGCAGTGGTGCTCATGCACGCCTGTCCCCACAGAAACGGCCATTGTGTAAGAGTATCGTACAAGGAGCCGCCTTCCTTTGTGCGCTTCGGGCAAATAGTCAAACAGGCTTCTTGTGCTGTTTGTGTGTTTTGCGGGGACAGCCATTTTGACAATGAGTTCAGCTTTGGCAAGGCACCAGGATTCCTCACACAGGGCTATGGCGGGGCAACTGGAAAATATCTGCCTCCAGGCGCCAGGCTGAAGCGTTTTGACAGCGCCAGGACCATGCTGGCGGAAGTGGCGGTGCTGCGCCCCGAAATGCGTCGAATAGATGTGCTGCGGATGGGCGTAAATGACGCCGCTTCTGACAGAACCGCCTCGTTTTGAGGCTTGTCGTGCCATTGGACAATGGCAAAGTGCATAACCGAAACCTTGACATAGAGAAAAAATGCCAGATGTATCCATAATAATCCCTTGCTTCAATGCGGAGGCGACTGTTTGCGCTGCTTTGGATTCCGTCCTTGCGCAAAGTTACGGAAACTGGGAGGCTGTCGTGGTGGACGATGCATCCAGGGACAAGTCATGCCAGGTGGTGGGGAATTATATCCAGCGGCATCGGGAGGCGAATATCAGACTGCATTGCCAGCCCCAGAATGGCGGCGTGTCCAAGGCACGCAATACGGGAATGGAACTGGCAACTGGCAAATATCTTGCATTCCTGGATGCGGATGATTTGCTGGACAAGCGTTTCATTGAAAAGATGCTGGATTGCGCATCGCGGGAAGGCGCGGATTTTGTCGCATGCAATGCGTTGAGGAGAGTGTCAGGCGAGGACAAGGGCGCAATATATCCCGATGTGCCAGAAACATTTCTTGAAAAAGATGAAATCCTGCATATTAAAGACCATAAATTCCTGGCCTTCTTCGATACCTGCTGGGCCAAACTATATTCTAAGGATTTCTTATTCAGAAGTAATATCACTTTTATGCATGGCATGACATTTGGTGAAGACACTTTGTTTACAAATACTGCATTAATAAAGTCTGCCAGGACTGTAGTCATGGGGGATTACATCGGATATGTCTATACGGAAGGGCAGGCATCGGCCAGCAAGGTCATCGACGTGGAGGGGCGCCTACGCAATCTGCGCTGCTACATTGAGGAGTTCGCAAGGCAAATCCCAGAGGAGGGCAGGGGGCTTCTATGCAGAAAATGCCTGGAGTATGTCTGGACAATCAAAAAGCACGGCGGTCAAAAACGCAATATGCTCCTGAAGGAATTGCTTGCCTCTGGGCTCTGGAAAGAGGTGATATTCCCCGTCGTCGCCAAATACGGCAAGTTAAGGCACCGTCTTGTGGCAAGGCTTTTGAACATGGGATTCTTGGGGGCCATTGGCCAGTGGTAGGAGGCCCGTTTTTCCGCGCGGCCATTGGCCGCGCGTCAGGATGGAGGTAGAACGATATGCGGGCATACGCAAATGTTTCTGCACAACTGGGTATCCAGATTTGATAGAACATTGTTGCCTGCCTGCATATCGAGCTACCTTCATCCTGATGCGCGGCCAATGGCCGCGCAGAGCAATGAGCCCTACGAAACAGCCGTGCCCCTTTTTTTAGAGTAAATATATTACAAAAAAACAAAGAGGCTTGTATATTACCAAAGTTTTAGCATACGTTATTGAAAAGTGCTCGAAATTTCAGGCAATACATAATCAGGAGTCATAATGGCCGCAGAGGATAGGAGTGGTTTGCAGTGCCTTCAGGCATTGTTCTCGCAAGTGAGGCATGGTGTAAACTTTGTCGCCTTGATAAATGACGAATTGCTGAAGGAATATGGCGAGAATCCGTCTGAAGTGCTATTGAAGCTGGCGGAGGAGCAGCAGTTGCGTCCCGAACTTGTGCCTAGTCTGGAGGCCCTGGAGAATTACGCGGGGCCTATTCTGGCCCGCAAGAGCAGCGGCACATGGATTATAATCGCCAACAGCAGGCAGCTCGTCAAGGAAGACAAGGTGTCGTTTGTGGACCCAACCCAGGGCAACAAAATGCTCCAGGGGGACAAGCAGGCGTTGCTGGGCCAGCTTGGAAACGAATTCATCCTGTTCCGCAATCTCGCGCAGGTGGACGCGGCCAAGCAGACGCGCCTCACCTCATTCGTCCTCATTGCAAAGCACAATAACTGCGCCGTCGATATCAGGGAACTCATGCATGAATATGCTGTGGGCGACGAGGAAGTCAGGGAGAATCTCTTCCGGCATATCGCCACGGAGAACGGCTTCAAGGTCAAGACCGTCAAACTCTCCTGGAAGAAGATGCAGGACAGCCTGACCATAGTTCCCTTCATCGCCATCAAGAAGGACGGCAGCTATGCCGTGTTCAGCGGCATGAAAAAGGAGGAGGACGGCACATTCCGCGCCGCCTTCGTGGACCCTTCCTCCCCCCAGTTCAACACGCCGGACAAATTCATATTCTACACCCAGGAGCAGTACGAGGAGGAATACAGCGGAAAGTTCGTCCTGCTCAAGAAGCAATACAAGTTGACGGATGAGAACCAGCCCTTCAGCCTGCGCTGGTTCATCCCAGAATTCATACGCAACAAGGGCGTGTTCGGCATGATTGCCCTCATGGTGGCAATGCTTTCGATTTTCTCGCTGATAGTGCCGCTCTTTTTCCAGATTGTGGTGGACAAGGTGCTGGTCAACCAGGCCTACAATACCTTGAATGTGCTGGGAATCGGCATTGTGGTGGTCATTCTTTTCAATGCGCTGGTAAGCTATGTGCGCAGTTATCTCCTGCTTTTCGCAACCAATAAGATTGATATTTCCACGGCTACCAAGACCTTCACCCATCTTATGCGGTTGCCTGTGGACTTCTTTGACAGAATACCCTCTGGCGTGCTGCTGAAACACATGCAGCAGACCGAGAAGATAAGGGGCTTCCTCTCTGGGCAATTGTTCTTCACCATCCTGGATGTGCTGTCCCTCTGCATTTTCTTCCCCTTCCTCCTGCTCTACAGTCCCACCTTGACCTTTGTGGTGCTGGGCTTCTCCGTGCTCATGGCACTGGTCATCGCCAGCCTGATAAAGCCATTCCAGCGCCGCCTGGACGAGTTGTACCAGGCGGAGGGAAAACGGCAGAGCATGCTGGTGGAATCCATCCATGGCGTCAAGACGGTCAAGTCCCTGGCGCTGGAGCCGGTGGAGAAGAAGATCTGGGATGATTCCACCGCATACGCCATCAAGTCATATTTCCGCGTGGGCAAGATCTCCATGATTGCCCAGAGCATAAGCCACATGCTGGAAATGCTGATGACAATATGCGTGATCTGGCTGGGCGCACATCTGGTGTTTGACCATGTGATTACCATTGGCGCGTTGATTGCCTTCCAGATGCTGGCCAACAGGGTGACTGGCCCACTGGTGAAAATGGTGGGCCTCATACACGAGTACCAGCAGATTGCACTGTCCGTGCGCATGCTGGGCGTTGTCATGAACACGCCAGCGGAACCTGCAGGCGGCGGCGTACGGAACCAGATTCGCGGCCAGATTGAATTCGAGAGCGTCAGTTTCCGCTACCAGCCTGACCTGCCTTTCGTTGTAAAGGATTTCAACCTGGGCATACCAGCGGGAAGCACGGTGGGCTTCGTGGGGCGTTCGGGCTCTGGCAAGACCACCGTCACAAAGCTGCTGCAATCTCTATATCCAGTCACCCAGGGCCTTATCAAAGTGGATGGCATCGACATTCGCGAATTGGACAAGGCACACCTGCGCCGCAACATAGGCGTGGTGCTTCAGGAAAACTACTTCTTCAGCGGCTCTGTTAGGGAAAACATCTCACTTCCTAAGCAGAACGCAACTCTTGAGGAAATCATCTATGCCTCCAAACTGGCGGGCGCCGATGAATTTGTGCAGAAACTGCCACGGGGATATGACACGATACTTGAGGAGAACGCCTCCAACCTGTCTGGCGGGCAGAAACAGCGCCTGGCAATCGCCCGTGCATTGCTGACCAATCCGCCTATCTTGATTTTCGACGAGGCGACCAGCGCCCTTGACCCCGAAAGCGAAGAGGTCATTCGCAGGAACCTGAGGAACATAGCGCGTGGAAGGACGGTGCTCATCGTCTCGCACAGGCTCAGCATTGTCAGCCATGCGGACAAGATTGTGGTGCTGGACAAGGGCGAAATCACTGGCTTCGGTACGCATAAGGAACTCATATCCAAGCCTGGCATCTACCGCGAATTCTGGAACCAGCAAATGAGAGTGGAGGATTAAGGACAATGAAAGACAATACTCCTGCTGAATTGATTGAGTTCCAGCCTGATGCGCTGGAAATACGGAACGCCCGCCTGCCCTGGGGCATAAGGCTCAGCGTCTGGATACCGTTCCTGCTGCTCGTCCTGGCGATTGTATGGGCATTTGTCGCGCAGGTGGATGTGGTGGTTCAAAGCACGGGCACATTGGTGACCGACCAGCAGACCATCGTGATGAAGCCCCTGGAACGCTCCGTCATACAGAGCGTGAACGTAAAAATCGGGGACATTGTGGCTAAGGACCAGATTCTGATTACTTTCGACCCCACCATAAACAGGGCCGAGGCGGAACGGCTGGACAATGAGATGAAGGCCCTCCAGGCGGAACTGTCACGCCTTCAGGCGGAATTCTACAACAGAAAATATGAGGGCGGCCAGACGCAGTTCGAAAAGTGGCAGATGACCATCTTCAGCCAGAGGCAGGAATACTACCAGGAAAGAATGAACTACTTTGGCGAGGCGATGTCCCAGATTCGCGCCTCCATGAAAAGCAGGAAGGACAGCCTGGCAAAGCAAAGCGAAAGGCTGGAGGCAATCAAGGGACTTGAGGAAATCTTCAAGAAACTGCAGGAAAAAGGCGCGGCTCCAATGAAGGAGTACATTGAGATGTCCATTAGCCGTATGGAAATGGAAAGCACGGTTGACCAGTTGGAAAACGATTTGCTGGAGTTGCAGCACAGGCTGGGCACCACGCAGGCGGAGAAAAACTCCTTCATCCAGCAGTGGAGAAACAGCATTGCCGAAGATATGGTGAAAGTGGACAGAACCCTGGCCTCCACCAGCAAGGAATATGAAAAAGTGGAGCAGCTGATAGAATATGTGCACTTGAAGGCGCCCTGCGAATGCGTCGTCCACGAAATAGCGGACTTCTCGCCAGGCTCGGCAGTGAGGGAGGCCGAGGCGCTGATTACGCTGGTGCCTCTGGAAGGCAATATCGAACTGGAGGCGGAAGTGCGCCCACTGGACATTGGAAAGGTCACGCCTGGTGCGAATGCCCGCGTCAAACTGACGGCATACCCGTTCCAGAAGCACGGCACGCTGGGCGGCGTGGTGCGCAACATTTCCGAAAACACCTTGCAGAAAAACATGGGTGCGCAGCATGTGACGTACTACCGCGCCCGCGTCACCCTGAATGGAAAGCTTCATGGCGTGAAGGACAGTTTCCGCCTCATTCCAGGCATGGAGGCGCAGTGCGAAATCAAGTGCGGCAGGCGACGTGTAATCGAATACGTGCTTTATCCATTGATCAAGGCTCTGGACGAGGCCGCAAGGGAGCCGTAATGGAAAATAGCGCTTTAGTTTTTTGAGCATGCCTTTGGACTTATGGCAGGAAAATATCAATGAGTCTTTCCAGTACTATTTTTAAAATGTCCATGCAGTTGAAGGCATTGCCATGGGAATTATTGGGCTCCAGGCAATGCTTGTACATTGCAGGGGATTTGCATCCCAACAGGCAGCGGCATGATTTTTCAAATCACAATCTGGGGGACGATTTGAACATTCCTTTGATTGAAGCCCTGTCAGGAAAGCATGTGATTCCATTCAGATATTCCCTGTTTGGGAAAAGGCGCCCACGTTACCTTGTCATAGGTTCAATATTGGAGGAGTGGTGCAGCGCACATGCCATTGTCTGGGGCGCGGGATTGATGCATCCGCTGTCAAAAGAGATTCCAGCACCAAAGGCCATTTATGCCGTGCGCGGCCCACTGACGCGAAATGAACTTCTGAAACAAGGGATGGCGTGCCCCGAAATATATGGCGACCCTGCCATTCTGCTCCCCCATGTCTATACGCCGCCGCCAGCAGATAAGCAAGGCCTGGCACTGATTCCCCATGTTCGCGACCAGGAGCATCCCTTTGTCTCCAAATGGCGTCAATGCGGCGGCAAGGTGCTGGATTTAAGGCAATATGGAGATTGGCGCCAGTTTATTCGTGAACTCACATCATGCAAAGGTGTTTTGTCCAGCTCTCTTCACGGATTGATACTTTCCGATGCGTATGGCATTCCGTCTAGAAGGCTTGTCTTGGGGAGAGAGGTTACAGGTGGTGATTTCAAGTACTTGGACTATTACATGTCGTTTCTTTCTTCGCCGCCATCGCCATTGTGCCCCGAAGACATAGAGAACATGGAGCCCGTAGCTCTCCTGGATGAAATAACGAAGTCATGGCACGTTCTGCCCAGGGAAATGTCAGGCGCACTTCTAGATTGTTGTCCTTTCTTGAAAAACAATTTTTTGACAAGATGATCACTATTCACTCGCCTCGCACGTGCGTTGGGCCAAACGGCAAGAGCCGTCTGGCGGCCCGAATAAGTTTTGGAGAGAATGTCTCAGAAATGTGGCTTGATGTTCCAAAGGAATATGAGGCGTGGCTATGTGATGACAGATGCGATGCCTTTCTTGTGGCCATAATCTACTGGGCGTTGATAAAGGGTGAGGATATAGTATGCGAAGCTCCAGTGACGGAAAACCTGCTTTATAAATTGCGGGAGTATCTTGTAGAGGGGCTTGTCAAGGCAGATGGGAGATTAAAGGGCATTTCCATTGAGGCCTCCCCAATTCCATGCATCTCTTCAAAGAAAGATGGCGCCGTGGTTACAGGCATGAGCTGCGGAATAGATTCCTTTCATGCGCTGGCCCATCTCATGCAAAGCGATTATGCAGGCCTGCGTCCCACGCATCTTCTATTCAACAAGGTCGGAGCGCAGGGAAGCGACCCCATTGGAGAGGAACAGCACCGTTTCCGTGTCGCCAACGCACGTGCTTTGTCCAAGGAGGCAGGGCTTCCTTTGATTGAAGTCGAATCAAACGTGCATTTGCTTATTCCTCTGAAGCACGAAGTGCATGGAGGCTATCGCAATGCATTTGTCATATTTGCACTGCAATGTGGAATTTCCGCCTACTTCCTAGCCAGCAGCAAGATATTGCCGCAGCTGGATATGAGCCAGCATCATATTTTCTATACTTTCTATGATCTGGTGCTCATGGATGTGTTTTCTTCCCCCTGCCTTCAGTTCTACAGCGAAGGCGCGAATCTCACCCGTTTTGAGAAAACCCGCGAGCTGGTTTCATTTGCTCCTTCATATACGCATCTCAATGTATGCTTCTGGGCAAAGGGAGGGGATGGACGGAATTGCACAGTGAACTGTGAAAAATGCCAACGTACCATCCTTGATTTGGAAGCCCTGGGATGCCTGGAAAAATACAGCAGCGTTTTTGACCTAGATTTGTATCATGCAAATCAAGGCCGTCTTTTCAAAAATGCGATTAAACTATATGCCAGGGGCAACAAAGGATACAAGGGAAGCTGGCCTTGGCTGCAAAAGCAATGGCCAGTGAGGTCAAGAATACTATATGCATGGTATCGTTTTCTTGACTTCTTCAGAAAAATGGGAAAACGCAGATAAGAAAGCCTCCCCGCTCTTGGTGGATATTTACCAATGGATTTACCTGCCCAGGACCTTGTCCAGGCCAGGGTCAGGCTGTGCGCCGTTCTTTATTGCAAGCTTGTACCATTTGGAGGCCTCTTCCAGGCGTGGCGGCTCCATTGTGGAGAGCAGCACCGCCAGATTGTATTGCGCCTCTGCGTCCTTTGCATTCAGTTTGATTGCCTGGTTCAATTGGGTTTCCGCCGCCTGGGTCCAGCCCAGTGTGAAAAGGGCGGCTCCATAAAGGCGTACAGCATCGCCGTTCTTGGGCTGCAATGCGACTGCCCTGCCCAGGTACGATACCGCCCAGTCCGAATGGCCCAGCCTTGCCTGGGCATAGCCCAATGCCAAAAGCGTGTCAATGTCATCAGGGTCGAATTTGAATGCCTGGTTCAGGAAACGGCTGGCCTCGCTGTCATTTCCCGCGGAGGATGCAAGCAGTCCCAACCTTTGCAAGGCCAGTTTATTGTCCGCGTCCAATGCCAGGGCCTGCTGGTAATTGTACTTGGCGGCCTCCACCTTGCCCTGCCTTTCAGCCTCAGTGCCTTGCCTCAGGAAGCCTTTGACCAAAGTTGCCTTCTCACGCTCGCGTGTATAGCGAAGGTCATCGTCCAGCAGCGATTTTCTGGTGTTAGACTGCTTGCTGTTTGCATCCTGCGTCTGCTGCAACCTGATGTTTGCAATTGCCAGGTCCTTTGCAAGACTGGCGGCCTGGGCCTCGGCGCTAGTCTGTCTTGCCTTCAATTCCTTTGCCTCTGCTGCAATTTTGGCCGCGTTGAGCGCCTCCTCTGAAGCGCGTGCTTCAGTCTGTTGCACTTGCTGTCTTCCTTTTTCAAGCAGACTTTCCGTCTTGACCAGCAAAGTGTCGCGTTCCTTTTTTACCTTATTCAATTCGCTGACTGCCTTCACCAGTTCCTCTTGGTTGGCGTTCTCTTTCTTCAAATGCGAGATATTCGCATTCAGTTGCCTGATTTGCTCCTCCTTGACGCGCATTTCTTTTTCCGCTGATTTCTCAAGGGAGATTAGTTTATTGTGTGCCTCTTCCACTTTCCTCAATGC
>JAFYGL010000193.1 GCA_017543165.1 Victivallales bacterium
AATCTGTGGTAATCTGCGCAAATCTGTGGATAAATATGAAAGCGTCTTTGCGATAAAAAAGGCGCCTCCTCGAAAAAAGGAGGCGCCTTTGCGTTGAAATACGGTGCTTATTTCACCTGGAATGATGCGGATTTCGTCAATCCTGATGCCAGGTCCTTGACCTGTACAGTCACTTTGCCAGGGAGCATGTTGGCGGCGGCGACTTCTGGTATGTCAAGTGCGCCGTCAATTGTGGAGTAGAAGCCAGAGCCTGGCAGTTCATTGCCCTTGGCGTCCGTGATTTTGACTTCCAGCGGGAAGTATGCCTTGATGGCCTGCTTCTTCTTGTCCAGCACCTGCACATTCACATTGTACTTGCCGCCAAGGGCGACTGGCGCTTTTGGCAGAGTCAGTTTCAGGTCATTGACTTCGCGGTCAAGAAGGAGGACCAGAGTGCCGTCACCTGCGTTCAGGTCCACATTGAATGAGACCTGGCCCTTGTTGTTGGTGAACTGGACTTTCTGGTGTTTCACCAGGTCGTATGCAGCCATTGCATTGTGCTTGACATTGATGGTGCCCTTGTTTGGAAGGCCCTTTTCCATGACCATTCCCCACTGTCCCAGATAGTCGCCGAAGGTGCGCTTGTCATTCAGCACGAAGACGTAGTCTGCGCTGTCATTGCCGCGGCGGCGTATGACCAGGTCCTGGTTGCTGGCCTCTATGGGGCTGCTGTAGTAGGGCTTGAGCATGGCTGCGATTTCCCTGCCCAGTTTCTGGAAGTCTTCCTTGGAGCCCTTGGGGTCCTTGCTGCGGCGCTTGATGGACTTGAGGCGGAAGTCCACCATCAAGCCAGGAGCAGTGAACTCATCGCCGATGATGATGACGCCCTTGCTCTGCAGCTCCTGCAATTTTGCAAGCACGGTCTGGGTGAGCACTTCGGCGCCAGGTATGAAGAGCACCTTCAGCTTGTCCAGCTTCAGGTTTGTGAGCAGATGCTCCTCGTAGAGGATTGCGGGCTATATGTTTGCCCATTGGAGTGCCAGGTGCAGGTCGGCGGTCCAGTTTCCGCTCCAGCCGCCAGTGGCGTGTGAACTTGCATAGAGCCAGCCTGTAGCGCTTTCCAGAATGGCCACTTCAGGCAGCCTTTCAGGAATCTTCTTCAGCGTTGGTCCCAATGGGCGGATTACGCGTGCCACTGTGTCTGCCAAGACCTTCTTGCTTTCGGGGTTGGTGTAGCGATATCCGTGGTCCTGGACGGTCAGCAGCGAGCCTGAACCATGGTACATGATGCCGTCAATCTTGCGGGATACCTTGCTCCAAATCGCCTCGCGCACAAAGTCAGGCGCAATGGTGATGAATGCGGCCTTCTTTTCGCGGGAGAGCCATTCAGGTGGATTTTTGGGTGTGACTTCCATGGGGGCGGTGGCGCGGCGGTACCAGATCGCCTGCGTCATCTTCATTACCTTCTGGCCTGGATTGCCGTCCGCCATTGCCAGCATTTCATCCGTTGCCTCGCCGATTTTGATCGGGTCTGGGTTGGTATAGGTCCACTGCGAGATCACATCCACCTTGCCGCCTGAACCCCAGAGTGGCAGGACGCGCACTGCGGGGTCGTGGAATGTGAAGTGATGGTGCTTCACGTACTTGTGCAGCGTGTCGCTGATGAGAGTCTGCAGGTCGTTCCAGCCATCGCCGTTGCGCTTGTACCATGTGTAGTACACATAATGGGGCTCCTTTGGGTCGATGATGCGGTTCCATGGGAAATTGGGGTCCGCATGGTATGTCTTGGGGCCGCCGCCTTCGATGTCGGCGGGAATGTCATATCCAGCGTACTTCTTGAAGTTTGCCTCCTGGTGCCCAGTGAATGAAGGTGAGGCGCTGCCTCTGATTTCGCTGTTGATGAGGGTTGCGTCCCAGGCGGGATGGTCGCCCACCGCCTGCGCGGTCTGCGCCATTACCTCTGCGAATTCGCGTCTGACTTCGGGATGCGTCGCCTCCAGTCCAGCCCGTTTGTATGGTTCGCCCTTCCTGTTGACATTCTGGAAGCGTTTTGAAGTCATGAAGCGATATTTGGTATGGACGCTGGTGTAGGCATAGAGGCCATTCTCCAGAAGATTGTCCAGCCTGTCCAGCAAGCCAGGCAGGTTGCTCTTGTTGAACTCGCCGCTGATTGGGAAGATGCCCGAACTCATGTGCGTGAAGCCCGCGCCTTTCACATCCGAAATTGTGCCGCCTCCCCAGAGGACGACTGGCATGAAGTCGCCGTATGCGTGGACTATGGCGTATGGTATGACAGTCTTGCTGATTTCCTTGCCGTCCGCGTCGATTGCCCTGCATTTCAGTTCGTATTTGCCTGGCAGGAGGTAGCTGTCAATCTTGTAGGAGAACTGGAATTTCTGTCCGGCGGCCAGTTCTGGAATTTTGGTGTCTGGCAATGCCTTGCCCAGCGTTTCGGCCTGGATGGTGACGTTTTTGAGTGCTTCCTTGCTGAAGTTGGCCATTATGCCGTGGACTGCCACGTTTTCCTCGCCGCGCTCGAATGCCTTGCGAAAATATGTGTCCGCCATGACTTCCAATGGAATGAATTCTTCTTCCTTGATGGTGACCTTGTAGATGCCGCCGCCAAGAACTGAGTAATTCATGCTGTGGCGGTCACCAATCACAGGCGGATATGTGGAGTGTGCGATTGGGCCGG
>JAFYGL010000194.1 GCA_017543165.1 Victivallales bacterium
AGCACCCTGCCCAGGCGTACCGCAACAAGCGCGATTCCTCCATATCCGTGTGCATGGAGCTTGTGCGCAAGAAGCTGGCTGAAGGCGTATTCAGTGCAGGCAGCACGGGTGCGGCGGTCACGTCCGCCTATTTCAAGTGGCGGATGCTCCCTGGCATTGAGCGTCCAGGCATCGCAACGCTGTTTCCTTCGGAGAAAAAGCCTTTCCTGCTTCTGGATTCAGGGGCCAATGTGGATTGCACGCCCGTGAATCTGCTGCATTATGCCCTGATGGGCAGCATCTATATGAGCAACGCACAGAAGCGCAAGAATCCTCGTGTCGGTCTGCTGTGCAACGGCACGGAGGACGGCAAGGGCTGCAAGCTTGTTCAGGACGCTTACCAATTGTTGTCCCGCACGCAGGGCATCAACTTCATTGGCAATGTGGAGGGGCATGGCCTCTTTTCTGGCGATGTGGATGTGGTGGTTTGCGATGGTTTCGTCGGCAATGTCCTGCTCAAAAGTTGCGAACAGTTAGCTGTCGCCATGGGGCATATTGTGAAGCGCGCGATTATGAGCAAACTGCTCTGGAAGATTGGTGCACTGATGGCGAAGGGTGCGTTCGAGGATTTGAAGAAAGAGACCGATTATGCGGAAGTCGGCGGCGCTCCCCTGCTGGGCGTGTCAGGCGTTTGCATCATTGGACATGGCATATCCAATGCCAAGGCCGTCCGCAATGGAATTCGCCAGGCGGGCGAAATCATCAGGCAGCGCGTGAACGAGACTATCTCGGAGAAGGTGCGCGAGCTGGAACTTTAAGTGCCCAGTGCCCTCTAGGAGGTCGCTGTCAGGACGGCGGGTGCCTGTCTGGGGGCTATGCGAAAAGCGCATTTGGGTATCTGATTTGTGCATCGTGCCTATTACGCCAGGCTGAGCTGGCGCATCGCCAAGCAACGCAATTGCCGCGCGAAACAAAGCGGCATTAAGGAGGGTTTTTCTATGGGAAAATATGGATTTGTTTTTGCAGGGCAAGGGGCGCAGTATGCGGGCATGGGTGTCCGCACGGCGGCTGCCTCCCCAGAGGCCGCAGAGGTTTTCAAGAAAGCAGACGAGGTTTTAGGTTTCTCTATTTCTGAATTGTGTTTCAAGGGAACACTGGAGGATTTGACACCCTGCGCGATGTGTCAGCCAGCTATTTTCACGGTATCACTGGCTTTTTATACTGCGTATAAAAGCGCACACCCCGATGTGGAACCTGTTGTGTGCGGCGGTCTCAGCCTTGGCGAATATGCGGCTGCCTGCGTGGCGGGCGTTTTCGATTTCGAGACGGGCCTGAAGCTGGTTGCTGAACGTGGACGGCTTATGGACAAGTGTTGCCAGGAGTATCCAGGCGGCATGGCGGCGGTCATTGGCGCAGGCCCTGCGGCGATTGAAGCGGCCTGCCAAGAGGCAGGAGTGGATGTCGCCAACTACAACTGTCCTGGCCAGATTGTCATCAGCGGTGAAAAGGCCAAGCTGGAGAACGCTTCCGCCGCATTGGCACCGCTGGCGAAGCGTGTCATTCCGCTGACGGTCGCGGGTGCCTATCATTCACGCCTGATGTCTGCCGCCGCCGA
>JAFYGL010000195.1 GCA_017543165.1 Victivallales bacterium
CTGGTCCACGGCAAGGTTGAGGGCATTGCCGCCGATAGGCGGCTGCAACGAGGAATAGCGGGGGTCGAAGCGGTTGGCCCCGGGCAGATCCGCGAAGAAGCGTGCACGTTGCGGGCATGGCTGGCTTGTTCAGACTGGGAATGCTGGCTTTTCGCGATGGGTTATGCCTTCCAGGATGCGCAGGAATGAGCAAGTCTGCTGGTCAAAGCCCTTGCGTGCCGCCACATCCAGTGCCTCCTTGATGCGGCGCACATTGCGCCCGAACAGCGCGGCGTATGTCTCAAGCGTCAGGATGCGTGTCTTGAATGCATTGAGTATTTCCGCCGGGAAGAAGAGGTTTCGCCATACCAGGGGCTTGCTCTTGTCCCTGCCGAAGAAGTCCCGTTTTGTGCTGTTTACGCGCATCATGACGGGTTTTGCGGTGTTGGCTCGTACTGTATTTTCTCCGTGTCAAGGCGTCCCTTCAACTCAATGAACTGGCGTGCCAGGCAAGCCGCGCCCAATGCGCCCATCACCTTATGGTATTCAGGGATGATGATTTCGCTGCCAGTGATTTGCCGCATGAATTCCGCAACTGCCCCATTTGAGGCCACGCCGCCCTGGAACTGAATCTTATGTCCAGGATGATGCAGAAGCAGCTGTCCCACGCCATTGAGGATTGCCCTGGCCTGTGCGCGGCATGCGCCCGCCAGCAAATCCCCCACGGGTATGCGGTTCTTGAATTTATTGATGGAGGTGGCGGAAAGCACTGCACATACCGAGCTGAATTCAATTTCCGCATTGTAATTCACCTTGGAGGCGATTTCCTCGACAGGTATGTTCAGTTTTGCCGCAACGTTGTCCAGGTAGCTGCCAGTACCGGCGG
The DNA here is from genome assembly GCA_017543165.1 of Victivallales bacterium. Next base: position 866 of record JAFYGL010000195.1, read on the forward strand.
CGCAGACGCCCGACATCATGGACAGCCACATTCCCATCTTCTTGTTGTAGATCATGCACTTGCTGTCCTGCCCGCCGCAGTCGATGATGGCATCCACATCCTTGTTGAAATGGCGTGCTCCAGCCACGTGTGCGGACACTTCGCTCACCTGGAAGTCATATTTGATGAAGCGTTTTGTGTCCTCCACAATCTGGCTGCCAGTCACGACTGTGCATGTGATGTCCTTTTGGGTGAGTTTAGATTCCCTCAGGAAATCATCCACGGTCTTCCTGATTGCGCCCATGTTGCAGCGTCCGCAGGAAGTGCACCTGCCAGAGCAGGCCATTGCGCCTGATTCCACTGGTTTTGTACGCTGATATGTAGTATTGATTATAGCACCGTCCTCGGACATGAGCACCGCCTTGAATGTGGTGGAGCCGATGTCGATTCCCAGGTAGTAGTTATTACCGTTGCTCATAATGCTTATTCACTGTTTTAACCGAATCACAAAAAATGGATAGGAGCGTAATATAACCAACTTTCTCATATTTCATAGTGCGGCTTTGCATTAAGATGTTTTGCAAGTAAATTACAGTGTTCTTTCTAAAGAAGAAGCATTGGCATTAATTGATAATTTTGGAGAAAATCAGAAGATGAAAATTGGATTGCAACTCTACAACTTCCGCAAAGAACTAAAGGCAGACTTCAAGGGCACGCTCCGCGAAATCGCAAAGCTGGGCATTGACGGCGTGGAATTCGCAGGCGACTATGGAAACATGCAGCCCCAGGAACTGGCTGATTTTCTGGCTGAGATAAAACTGGAGTGCGCGGGCACCATGTTCCCCGCAGCCGCACTTCAGGAGCCAGAGAACCCCTGCTATGAATACGCACGCGTTCTCAAATCACCTGCATTGACATTCAGCATGATGTGCAACTTCACTGAACTTCACGCTGAAAAATCACAGATGATAAAGACCGCGGTCAGAAACGCAAACGCAAATGGCTGCGATTTCTCATACCACAACCACTGGGATGAATTCCTTTGCAAAATCGACGGCGAATATGCAATGGAATACATGATACGCGAAATCGACGAGCCAACCCTCCTGCTGGAGCCTGACGTATGCTGGGTCACACGGGGCGGGCACAGCCCGATTCAATTCCTCCAGGACCACGCCTCCGCCATCAAGCAGGTGCACCTGAAGGACATCAAGGTCCCCAGCGAATACAATACCTTGACCGAACTGGGAAATGGCGTAATCGACCTGAAGGGCTCCATCGCCGCCGCCAGGAAGACCGCCTGCCAATGGCTTATCTATGAGCAGGACCTCACGGAACTCACACCAATGGAAAGCGCGCAAATCAGCCTCAAGTGGCTCAAGGACCATCTGTAATACGAACATGCTAAAGATTGTTAAACAAGGCACAATTGACCTGGACATAGTCGAGAGCAACCCAATCGTCTTCAAGGGGAAGCCATGGCTGATGGAATATGTGCGCCACAAGGATGTGCATGGCCCATCACACAGCTACCATGCCAATGCTCTTGGCAAGGCATACTGCCGTTTCAGAAACCTGGAGGACTGCCAGTCATTCTCCAAGCCATTCGGCATTGGATATTGCTTCGGCAACGCTTTCGCGGAAAACGACCACATCGTGGTGACCGTCACCGATTACTGGGGAGGCACTGGCTTCTATGCACTGGAATCAGATGACATGGAACACTGGAGCGAACCGCGTCCCATATACGAAAACGCCTCCCAAAGGTGCTACAATTCATCTTTGTGCAAAGCGGCGGACGGCAAGTTCGTCAACGCCCTTGAAATCGGCGATGTGGCAGATGCACTGGAAAACTACATCCTTTTCGCGGAAACAACCGATTTCAAGCAATGGAAGATAATTCCTGGCGCACGCTGCAAAAAAGGCGCGCCTGTCCTCCGCTACTACGAAGGATGGTACTTCTACATCTGCTTGCTGGGTGACTACACTAATGGCTTCAATACCTGCATCTTCCGCTCACAGGACCTGAGGCAC
>JAFYGL010000196.1 GCA_017543165.1 Victivallales bacterium
AAACTTGGCAAGGGGGGGAATTGCCAACTGCCAGCCAGCATCGCCCGCCCCCAGCCAGTGCCGCCCCTCAGAGAAGATGCCACCGCCTCATGCACAAAAAGGCCATCACAAATATGCTCGCAGGCCAGCAGGAACATTGCCCATATTGCCAGAAATGCCAATGTATTTACTATGCGTTGCTTCATGATATTCCAAGATTTTTTTTGTGGACTGTGGTCTGTGGTCTGTGGACTGTGGACTGTGTTGTGCCTGCCAGGCGTGGATGGCGGTCACGCGTCCTGACGCGCGGCCCTTGGCCGCGCGGAATAGCGTGCCGCGCAGAATGGTGCTGGGCTTTTCGCCCCACAGTCCACAGTCCACAGTCCACTGTCAGTTTCTTGCCTCACCATTGCCAGGTTCCAGCCATTTGCTGAGGAAGTCCAGCACCACAGGGGCGGCGGTTCTGCCACCTGATTCGCCGCGCTCGATTATGCAGGCCACGGCAAAGCGTGGCTTTGGCAAGGGGCCGAAGCAGACAAACCAGGTGTTCTTGTGCCTGTTGGCACCCTCCCCGACCTCGGCAGTGCCAGTCTTGGCGGCCACGGGAATGGGAAAATCCTTCATCAAGGAGGCGGATGCGCCCTCCTCGACCACAGCCGACCGCATGGCATTGCAAACAAATTGCAGATGCTCATCGCTAACAGGCAGCGTATTGCGCCTGCGCGGCATGGCGGCACGCACCAACTGCCCGTCTTTGCGGCGTATTTGCTTGACCATGTAGGGATGCCAGACAGTGCCGCCATTGGCAAGCGCCGCCACATATACCGCCGCCTGCAAAGGCGTCACCATTATGCCGCCCTGCCCTATGGACGCGAATGCCGTGTCTATCTTAAGCCATTTGCGGCCCCATGCCTTCAATGCAGCCTGATGCGACGGCACCATTCCCGCCACTCCAGCCTGGAAATCGCCGTCCACAGGTTCGCCAAAGCCCGCCGCCCTGTATATGCTTTCCAGTGGTTCCAGCCCCATGTTCACGCCAAGGTTTATGAAATACGGGTTGCATGACACGGCGATGGCCTCCGTCATATCCAGTGGACCATGCCCGTAGCGCCGGGCGCAACCGATGCGCGTGCTGCCCAATGTGTATGCTCCAGTGCAATCATGGGTGGTTTTGCCTGTGGCGATGCCCTTCTCCAATGCCGCCAATGCCACCAGCGGCTTGACAATGGAGCCTGGCATGTATTTTCCAGAGAACGCCCTGTTGAACATTGGCTTGCCTTCGGTGTCCCGCAGCAAACGGCGGAATTCGGTGCCATTAAGTTCAGCCAAGTTGTACGTAGGTGCGGAGGCGGCGGCCAGGATTGCACCGTCCTCCACATTCAATGCCACCAATGCGCCCGCATGCCCTGCAAGTGCGGCATCAGCGGACTGCTGGGCCTTGGCCTCCAACGTCAGAACCAGGTCCATGCCGTCAACAGGCGAATTGCCTCCAGGCAACTGCTCCCTGACATAGCCCATGGAATCCATCAGCACAATCTTGAAGCCAGTGCTACCCGCCAGCAATTTGTCATAATATTGCTCCAGACCTGAGTTGCCCCTGAGTTCCCTGGAGTTGAAGGTGTTCTTGCGGCCGTGCTCCGACGTGTAGTGCAGGCTTCTGTCATGCCAGCCAGTATAACCCAGGACATGCGTTGCCACGCCAGGGAATGGGTATTCCCTCTCTATGCGCTGCGTCACTTCCAGTGCCTTGAGCTTTGGCGTGTACTCTATGCAGCGGGCAATCTCCTCCTCCGTCAAATCGCGGAATATCACCATTGGCTGCGCCATGTTCTTCCTGGCGCGGTCGCGGAGTTTCTCAATGTCAAGTTCGTTGCTTCGCTTCACAAGATTGTCGCTTATGAAGCCAGTCACCTTGAGCATGTAGGAGGTGGTGGTGACATAACCGCCGCGCGTGCGCATCTCGGAGGGGTTCAGCGTAAGGTCGTAATGGCTGACATTGCCCGCCAGCAACTGCCCGTCTGAGAAAAATATCTGCCCCCGCACTGGCGGCGTCACAATGAATCTGGTGGACTGCCTTTTCACATGGCCCAGATATTCATTGCCATGCACCACCTGGACCTGCCACAGCCTGCAAAGCAAGAGCAGCAAAGGCAGCACGCACAGGACGCCGCAAAGCGTGATGCGCCAGTGCGACCATTTCCCCTTGCCCTTTTTCTGCCTGTTATCCATCCTGCTCCCCCTCGTCAAGATTGTAGGCAAAACGGTATCTGCGGTAGTTCAGCCTATAGGCAAACACATCAAGAAATGCGCTGTAAACGGGAAACAGCAGAGCGCCTGACAGCATAAACATCAACAATGGCGACAGGCTGAACGTGCACAGGTGCCCTGCCTGACGCAGCGAAACAAACACAATGTAAAGCAAATGCGACAAGGCAGCCGCCATCCCCACGCAGAAACCTGGCACAATCTGCGCGTAAAAGGACCTTATATTTCCGTAGCGTCGCCAGAGTGACGCGCCGCCCATGACCACAAAGCCAACAAAGAGCATGAACGGGAAATGCCTGCCCAGGGACAGTTCAAACAACACTGAATAAGCGCAACTGTAGAATACCGTACGCCTCCAGCCATAAACCAAGGTAAAGTAGAAAATGCACAGGAACGTAAAGGGCACGCATATTCCCAGAGAGGCAAGCCATAGCTCTAGCCCCATTGACAGGAACATTATGAATCCAACCCAAACATGCATCGTTCTAAATTACC
>JAFYGL010000197.1 GCA_017543165.1 Victivallales bacterium
CTGTGGACTGTGGACTGTGGACTGTGGTGTGCGCGGGGCGAAAGCCCCGCGTTCAGAAGGCACGCTCTCCGCGCGGCCATTGGCCGCGCGTCAGGACGCGTGACCGCCATCAGCGTTTAGCTGGCACGACACGATCTGCGGACACACAGTCCACAGTCCACTATTCACTTGACATTATCCAGCCGCTGGCAACGACACTGTCGCCATCGTATGCGACGGCCAACTGCCCTTCAGGGGCGAGAGGAGCATCCTCCTCAAAAATGAGTTCCGCCTCATTGTCGCCTGCGGGGGCGAGCATGGCCTTCCTTGGTTTCATCAGATAGCGCAACTGCGCCTCCACGCGAACTGTGGAAGCAGGCATTTCCCGCAACCAGTTCATACCAGAAAGATGGACATGCCTGCAATTCAGGTCTTCCTGGCGGCCTACTATAACCTTGTTTTCCGCAATATCCACCTTGACCACAAACCATGGGCCGCCGCCAAGGCCAAGCCCTCTGCGCTGCCCTATCGTGTGTGCAAAGGCCCCCCTGTGCCGTCCAAGAACTTTTCCGTCCATGGTCACTATGTCGCCATCCTTCAGCAATTCAGGACGGCGCTGCGTCACAATGGAAAACACGTCGCCGTCGCTGACAAAGCACAGGTCCTGGCTCTCGCCTTCCTCTGGTGAGACAATGCCTTCTTCATAGACTATTTGCTTGACATGGGATTTAAGCATGTTTCCAAATGGAAACCTAATGTAAGGGAAAACATTTCTCGGCACCTGCGCCAGGAAGTAACTTTGGTCTTTGCTGCTGTCAATGCCGCGCTTGAGACATCCGTCCTCAATTCTGGCATAATGACCAGTTGCTATACAATCGCAGCCATCTGCGCGCATTGCGTCCAGCAGAAAGCCAAATTTGAACAGACGGTTGCATTTCACGCATGGGGACGGGGTTCTGCCACAGGCATATTCAGAGGCAAAATAGTCCAGCACCATCCTGTCGAACTGCTGCTGTATGTCAAGTTCAAACAACGGGATGCCCAGCCTGGAAGCCACCTGCCTTGCCTTGTGGCAATCGGCGCCAGTCATGCGCAGCGTATAGCCACGCACCTGGTGCCCCGCGCGTTTCAGCAGCAAAGCAGTTGCTGCGCTGTCCACACCTCCAGATATGCCGACGCCGACTATCATATAAGCATCTTGACTCCAGGAAGCTGCTCCAAATTGGAAAACAATATACGTAGCGTGGGATAATCTGGCACCAGGGCCTTTATGACCCATGTGCGGTATGTGCCTGATGAGGAGACATTGCCTGGCACGCAGGCGTATTGGGGGAGATTTGCCCTCTCCAGCACATCTGTAATCAATTCTGCTATGTCTCCAGCCGAGGAATATGCCAGCACACGGGCATTCCAGGTCAAGGGGAATTTCAGGCCGCTGTCGTAGATATTAATGTCTTCCATAAGTGGAAATTCTGTTTATCCCGCATTGTCTGCGGGCACTAAACGAATAATGGCTTTGGTTCCCAGAACCAAAGCCATTATACCTATTCAGTCTTTAGAGGTAATTTCATGAAATTACCTCTTTATCAAAAACTGTATCAGTCTTTCTTTTCAATGCCAAAGATTTCTGGATTTGCCTTGACCATTGCATCCGCATTGTCCTTGGAGATGAGGATGTAGCGCTTGTCAAATGCGGCCTGTGTTTCCTTTGGTGCTGGCTTGTCATCATAGACTGCGCTTGGAGATGAAGTAATGGCGGCCACTGCCACACCAGAATGCAGGAGAGGTGCGCAATTGAAGAGGTTGCCGCTGGCAAGGACAATCTTCTTGTCCTTCATATATGGCGCTGTGAACTGGCCCTTGACATATTTCAGCCCCCTGGGCAGGGAGGTGGTGAAGATAATGAAATCAAACTGCTTGCCTTCCACCAGTTTCTTGAACATTGGCTCGATGAACCACTCGTCCATAGGCTCCATCATTGCCATTTCTGGATCTGCACCAGCTGGAGCCTTTGGCGGCTCTGGCTTCAGGAAATCTTCGTCGCTCAGGTTGAACAGGGACTTCCAAAGGAGCATTTCAACATCCTTCGTAATATCCACATTGGGGTCCACAATCACGACAGCCTTCTTGTCCCCAAGCAGTTCCTTGACCTTGGCGGCAAGGACATTGACTTTTGCCTCGCGGTATGCGTTTTCACGCGCCATGGCCGCGCTACGGCCTGCTGACGGGGATGAATTCCTGTAGGCGAGCCAAAGACCCATGCAAATTGCGACGATTGCGCAAACGATGGTCATGGGCTGCCCCCACTCGGCGCCCTTCTTGGAATTTGTCCAACCGACAATTGCCCCTATTGCTGCAATTAACAAAACGGCGTACAGAATTATTTGCTGTAACATTTTTCTTCTCTCCTTCTTCTTTAATTAACTTTATTCCTAAAAACAATTTCACAAATCAACCCACTCTACGGGAATGGATTGTCCTAAAAACATCTTTAAGATAATGCATTATTGAAAAATGCAAGTAATCTCAGCGATCACGCACATTTACCACAGGGGTGCCCTTCTTCACCATGTCGATGACGCGCATATTCTCCAGTGCCTCATCCAAAGTCACGGGGAATTTTGCTCCATTGCGGATGGATTCGTAAAGGTACTTCCAGCATTTCCAGGTGTCATCGCCAGTGGCTGGCGCCGTCTGAATGTCGTCTTCAATCCATTCAGGCTTGACACCGCCGCCGAATCCGCCGCGCACTGGGGGATTTGCGCCAGTAGCCTGGAATGTTGGCTTTGGTGCGGCTGGATTGATGTACTTGAGGTGGAGGCGCAGTTCATTGTCACTTATCAAAGTGCCCAGAGTTCCGTTCACCACATAGACTGGCTCGTGGAGGGAGCAGCCGCCAGAAATCTCCAAATCAACAACGCGGTCGTTCTCACCCCTGAGGATGATGCGCACGTGGTCTTCTGCATCGCCTCTTGCCGCCACCAGTTTCAGGTCGCTCCACACGTCCTTGACTGGACTTTCCAGGAAACGCATTGCATGGTCCACAATGTGGGGTC
>JAFYGL010000198.1 GCA_017543165.1 Victivallales bacterium
AATGTCACAATGGCCTCTGCTTTCCCTTCCTGGAATTGCTTGAGGGCGGCCTTGACCTCGTCGCAGCGGGCGCAGACTGGGGCCGCGATCAACTCGCATCCCATTGAACGCAGTTTGCCTGCTATGGTATTTGCGAACTTGGCGACTTTTTCATCGTATGCAGGGCATACGTCACGGTAAAACTGTAGATACAGCGGCAGAAAACCTAATTTCATTGTTGTGTTCCTTTTTATTATCCACAGATTGCCGCAGATTCACGCAGATTTTATTTAGACTAAAAAATCAGTGATAATCTGTGTCAATCTGTGGATTAAAAATTATTTTATTTTGTATTTGATGTCCTGGCAGTCAGGATCCAGGTCGTACAAATGTTCCTCAGACCAGAGGTATTTCCGTGTTTCCTCCACTACCTTGTTACTGAGGAATAGCAGGGACACTATGTTCGGGAAAACCATGAAGCCGTTTGCCAGGTCGGAGAAATCCCACACTATGGCGATGGAGCCGATGGAACCCAGGAATGCGGCGATGACGAACAGTATCCTGTAGCCGATGATTGCGGCCTTCTTCTTGCTGAGGAAATGCACGCACTGCTCGCCATAGTAGCACCATCCAAGCACCGTGGTTATTGCGAACGCGAATATTGAGAATGCCAGGATGTACTTCCCGCAGTAGGGTATCTGCTCGAAGGCGGACTGGGTGAGAAGCTGGTTGTTGGTGATGTCTATGCTGGCATTGGCTATGGCGCTGGACACGATGACCAGCCCCGTCAGTGCGCAGATGACAATTGTGCAGGCGGTGCCAGTGTAGGACACCAGTCCCTGGCGCACTGCATTGCGCGCCTGGGCGGTGGCCGCCACGATTGGTTCGGAACCCATGCCCGCCTCGTTGGAGAACAGGCCTCGCGCAATGCCGTAGCGCGCCGCCAGCATAAGCCCGTATCCAGCCAGACCGCCTGTCACCGCCTTTGCGCTGAAGGCGCTCTTCACTATGACTGCAATCGCCTCGGGCAGCACCTTGACATTGATTATCAGGAGCGTGAAGCAGCCCAGCAGGTATATTGTGGACATCAGCGGCACCAGTTTGGTGCAGACGGAGGCGATGGAATTCAACCCGCCAATCACCACCAGCGCAATGACTATCGCCACTGCAAGGCCCGTGATCCAGTTCGGCACAGAGAATGTCCTGTTGACAATGGCGGCAATGGCGTTGCTTTGCACCAGGTCGCCTGTGCCTATCACGGCGATGGCTCCTGTTATGCTGAACAATATTGCAAGCCAGCGCATGCCCAGCCCGTTGCTGATTGTGTACATTGGCCCGCCATGCACCTCGCCATTGCTGTCCTTTGCCCTGTATTTCACGGCTAGCAGCGATTCCGCATATTTTGTGGACATGCCGAATATGCCCGTCATCAGGCACCAGAACACCGCGCCTGGGCCGCCCATGGTTATGGCCGTCGCCACGCCGATGATATTGCCTGTGCCGATGGTGGAGGCCATGGCGACTGCCAGCGCGGAGATGGGCGATATGTTGCCTCCCTGGCTGTCCTCTTTACGCTTGATTATGATGCGGAAAGCCTTGATAAGATGCCTCTGCACGAATCTTAGCCGTATGGTGTAGAAGATATGCGTGCCAAGAAGCAGCACCAGCAGCGGCGGTCCCCAGATGAATGAATCAGCCCAGGCAATCCAGGAAGATAAAGTCTCCATATTCAGAAATCAGTATTTTTTTTGCAATAATGTAAGGTCAATGCAGTAAAATCAAGGTGTATTGGCTTGATTTTAGGTTATGTGCGCGGCCATGAGCTGCGCACATTAAAAAAGCCAGACCAAGGATGGCCTGGCTTCCTTGTTTACGCTAGCGGATTATGCTTAATAGGAGTTTGGCATGCCTCCATTCCAGTTTACGGCAGCTGAAAGAGGACCGCCGCCTTCAACAATGCTCTTTGATGCGGTTACTGGGTCGGAAGCGGTGCCTTTGAATTGCTGCACGTGGCCATCGCTGAATGAGACATTGGCAATGCCCTGATGACGTGGGCCAAGATGCCCGTTTCCTTGATCCCCACTATACCATGCGTTCTGGTAATTTGCATACATGGCAAAGAATCCCACATTTTGATCAGCATTGTTCAAATCGCCACCTGGAGTGTAAATGCTATCAGCGAACATGACCAAGTCAGAAGGATTTGTTACAATGCTTTCCTTGGGGGGAATGCCTGTATAGCTTGATGCGTTTGAATATGGATTTTTACCGCCACCGCCGCCAGGATATCTCCAGTTGTAGCCATAGTTGATGTAAGTCCAGACCCAGCCTGAAACTCCGCTTGCCGTGGGATTGTGCATATAATCGCGCCAAATTACTGCGCTTGGGCAGATGAGTGATTTGGTGTCAGCCAAATAGCGTGTTGTGCTATTTGGGGATGCCAGAATTTTCGCCCAAGTCCCCATAGTGTCTGTTGCTTCGGTGGCTGGCACGAAATGGCCATCGAAGTCATCCCGATACATACGCTCCGCCAATGCGATTTGCTTAATGTTGCTGGCGCAGTTGATTGCGCGGGCCTTTTCGCGGGCCTTGCTCAGCGCTGGCAGCAGCATCGCTGCCAGAATTGCGATGATGGCTATGACCACCAGCAATTCAATCAAGGTGAATTGTTTCTTCTCTCTGTTCATTTTCCTGTTTCCTTTTGGTTTGGGGTGAAATTATCTACAAAAATCAGTCAGACCATATTTCCATTTCGGAGATGATTACAGGCTGCGGATTCGCCTCCAATGTAATTTTCAGCGCGTCTGCACTAACGGCCTTTGGCAGGGCGAACTCCGCAACGCGCACACTGAAGGAATCCTTGTTGAAGTCCTCAGCACAGGGAAAATCATACTTGATGCCGCCTATCTCCAATGACGCATTGCGCCAAATGCCGCTGATGAACAGTCTCACTCTCCTGACATTGCGCTTGGCGGACCACTTGCAGTCAATCGAAACTGGCCTTTTCTCGCCGTTGTAGCCGATTGACCAGTCCATCCAATGGCTCTTGTTCTTGCAGGCACTGGGGGCGACTGCCGCCCTTGGCCTGTCCGTCAACTTGCCCTTGTCAAATGGAATGCTGCCCGGCTGGACATCCTTGGCCCAATTTGGTTCAGGCGAAAACGTGTATGTTCCAGTTACGTTGCCGTTGCAGGGCATGACTGGCGTGAAATGCTCCCACTTTACGTAGTTGTTTGTCAGGCACTTTTCAGGCAAAGCCTCGTTTTTGGGCAGGATTGAGGCGGGGAACTGGAAGCGCCAGAAGTCGCACTTTGTCTTCACGCCGCATTGCTGGCAGATTTTCAGGAAGAAGCTCTTCCATTCGGGAAGGTCAACCAGCTTTGATGAGCAGGGATTTGCCGCCAGTGTGAGTACCTTGCCTTTGCCGCACCTGTTCTCCACCAGGGCCGCGTCTCCATTGGCGAATCTAACCAGCGTCTTTGCACCGCGCAGTGGATTCAGCTTGGGGCAGCGAATCGCCGCGACTGGAACACGTATTCCGCCGTAGTTGAAGTTAAGGGGATTTGCACAATAGCCCTTGAACTCCACACCTGTCAATGCCTGTCTCTCCTTCTCCAGTGAATCGCCTTCTGTAGTGAAGCTGAAGGCATCGTTCCAGAGCACCAGCAGGGTGCCGCCATCGCGCACGTATGCCTGAAGTGCCGCCAGAGCCTTTCTTGGCAGGTACTTGTTCTCCACTGTGATGATTAGCTTGTAGTCGCCCAGCTTGTCCAGGGTCTGCTCATTCACGAAGGTGTAGCTGAGGCCTGCGCCGTAACCAAGGTATGTGTGCAGATAGATGTCATTGGCTGGCGTCGCCCTGAATGGAAGGGCACGCAGTGAATCCGTGGATGTGAACACGGCGGAATCGCATTCTGGGAATGCCAGCTTTGGCATTGTGGCCAGCATCTTCTGCGCGCCAATCTCCACGGCATACCTGTCAGGTGCGCCCCAGCGCTCATGGATCAGGTATTTTTTGCCGCTGTTGTTTCCTGTGGAATCGTGCAGATAATAGTGGAAGCCAGTGGCGCCATTGCGCACGGCGGCTGATAGCTTGTACAGCACTTCCTTTGGCGTAAAAGAGGCACCATATTCCTCAATGTGGGGGCAGGGCCAGACTTCCTCGGCGCCAGTCAGCGTGGAGACGTACCTGGTCACGAAGCCAAAATCGTCCAGTCCTGGATGGTTTCTTGGATAGAGCTGATGCGTGACGATGTCAAAGCTGCCCTTCCAGTCAGCGAAGCTGTAGATTTTGCTCTGGTGTCCCACTGGGTCATCAGAAACCACGATTATGTCTGGATTGATTGACTTTGCCAGGTCGTATGCCTCATGATACAGCTTGACCAGCTCGTCATTCAGAGCGCGTCTATATGCAATCCATGCCAGCGGGTCGCTTTCGTCAAAGCTGGCTGGAATGCCGTATTTGCCTCTGCCGTATTTCTGCTTGACCATGGCGTCGAACTTCTTCAGGTCTGCATTGTCTGGCAGCTGCTTGAAGTCCGCGATAATTCTGTTTTCCGCGCATTCGGCTGATTCATCCGCCCAAGTTATGATTCTTACCTGCTTGTTTGAGGCGATGGTCTTCACATCCTCCAGCGAGAGCCTGCGAACCTCGGGAATGACAATTGAGGCATGATGCAGGCCAGACTTGATGTTCCTCTCAAGCACCCTGGGCATGGCGGCGATCGGGATTCCCAGCTCCTTGCAGAAGACCTCCTTGTTCATCCAGTCTATCATTGTCAGGTTGCTGTAGTTTGCCATGCCAGTGTCCTTGTTCTCCTGAGCGACGCCCATGACTGAAAATGGGATGCCATACTGAATGCCGAATTGCTGCATATAGCCTTTTTGCCCTACGCCGAATAACCACTGGAAGCCGTGAAAGTCCCTCTTTGGCAGATGTTCCTTGCTCAAAAGCTCATTGAAGAGAGGTTTATCCACTGGCAGTGCCAGCAGCTTTTCCTTTGCGCTGAGCTGCGGGAATGTGAATGTGCCGCTGTAGAGCGCATTGCCAGAGCCGTTTTCCGACAGCACACTGTATTTGATTGAGGCCACTTTTTTATGGCCATTTGCCTTGTAGTCAATACGGCTTTCCCTGCCAGGAACTGTCTTGAGGCTGAAATTTCCCAGCTTGCTGAAGGAGCTGTCGTACGTCTCTAATGTGACAGTGTATTTGCGCTTGTCTTTGGCATCGGTGTTGGCAAAGCGCATTTCAGGAACCAGTGGGGAACCCAGTACCAGGAATGTCACAGGCGGGAGCTTGCTGCCATGAGCCATAGGTCTGAATTGGCGCAGGCGGCTTCTGTCCAGAAATCCGCCGCTGCCCTTGCCTAGGCAGGAATATTCTGGGGGCGTGTGTCCATTGCGCTCACGTCCCAGGTTGATGCGCAGTATCTCCGCCCCGCCTGGCATAATGCCCAAGTCCGCAAATGGAATCAGTAGCTCCAATTCCCAGTTGTCCTTGTTGAGCTTGCATGCTGAATGAATGCCACTTTCAAAAGTGGTGTCCCCATTGAACGCGTCGTAGATGATGCCATTGGTGTTGACCGCAAAGTGGAACAGGCCATCCTTGTTGTTGCCGAATGGCTCTATGAACACCTCAACGCAGTCGTCCTGGTGGATGGCATTGTCCCGTTCCTCCGTGTGGGAGAAGTTCCTTTTGATGTGGGCAATGTCTGGCTCGTTGCAGTGGAAGGCGATGTAGAGGTTGTCCTTGTCACATCCCATGCGCCAGGTGGTGGCATGCTGGGGCGCATTGCCAGTTCCCGAATGGAAGAATACTCCCTTTGCGGCTTTGTCCCACTCCGCCTTGTCAATCACACCGTCCAGCTTTGGCTTTCCAATGGCGGGGATATTGACAATGCCGCCCTCTGCCGCAATGCACATATTGCAGAACAGGGCAAGCGTCGCAAATATGAAAGTACGTCTGAACATTTTGCTATGGTTCCTCAATCGAATTGCTCCACCTTCACCAGCTCGCCATCTCTCTGGGCTGACTTGTGGGCGGCTGCGCCCATGGCCATGAAATGCGCGGCTTCCCTGGCGGGAATCTCTGGCTCGCGGCCTTCCGCAACGGATGCTACGAACTCATGCACCAGATATGGATGGCTGCCTCCGTGGCCTGTTGGCTGGAAGTCATCCTTTTCCGTGGCATTTGGATTGCACACTGGCTTGAACGCCTCCTGCACCTCTGGCGGCAGCGGGTCGCGCATTTCAGCGGGTTTCATTTCCTTGAAGCCTGCCCATGGCCATACTTTGTCCGCTGGATTGGGCACATTCTCCATGATGGGCTGCGCCGTGCCTGGGACTGTGCGGTGATTGCTCTGCCATACGTTGCGGGAGAAGCTACCCATCTTGCCGAAGATGCGGAATATCTCGGACTCCTCACGGTCAAAGCTGGTGGCACCGATTTCACGGCATTCCGCGATGCGCAGGGAGGTCCCGTTTGCAAGCTGGAAGAGGGCAAACACATTGGAGAAGTCGTCTATCTCAAAGAAGCTGTCGTTGTTGGTGTTGGGCACGCCATACGCACTGACTTTGACGGCGCGTGTATTCATCACGTGTATCGGGCCTGATACCGAATGGGTGGGATAGCTCATTGGATTGTGTTTTGCGCCTTTGGCGATGTATGGCGCCATGACCGCCCCGTACTGTTCGCCGATCTTGCCAGTTTTGCGTGCCTTCACCACGTTGCGCAGATTGCTCCATCCGTTCAGGTTGCCATCCACGTCATGGACATATTCGCCTTCCGCATACACGAATTCGCCGAACTCGCCAGCTGCCGCCTTGCGCTTGCAGAACATGGTCTGGGGACGGTAGATGGTGGTCTCGCCCAGCATGTACTGGCAGCCTGTGCGCTTCACGGCCTCCACCAGCTTGTGGCACCAGTCCAGCACCACGTCATCATCAGGAAGGCTTATCAATGGCACTGCGCTATACACGTGCTTGCCTGAATTGAGCACCTGCAGGCACTGCGGCGCGTGAAGCCAGGGCTGCGTGATTACCACAATGGCCTCCACATCCTTTTTCACCAGTTCGTCCAGCGATGTGCAGCATTCGCTTACGGACAGTTTGTCCTGCATGAAGGGGTCTTCCGTAAATGTTTTTAACTTGCTGGCCTCGCAGTCGCAGAGCACGATTTTGTCCACCAGCGGATGTGCCTTGAACAGTTTGACGAAGTTGCTGCCGAACTGCCCCAATCCAAGCATTCCAAGTTTGATTCCCATTGTCTTATCCTTATTTGTCTCTATTTTTCTGGGGTGCTGCTGCGCCCGCTATTATTATGTTGATGCCATTCTTGCGGAAATGCTCCAGCAACTTTTTGTCCGCCTTTTCATCGGTAATGAGTGTGAAGGAGGGACCCTTGAGCAGGCCGTACTCCGCGAAAGACACGTTGCCCAGCTTGGATGAATCCACCAGGATGAATGCCTGGCTGCTCTGCCTGAGGGCGGCAGTCGCCAGCAGGGACGTATCCTCGTCCGTGGAGTAGAGGCGCCCGTCCTCCGAAATGCCGTCCGCCCCGAGCAATGCCTTTGTGAAGTTGAATTTAGCCATGTTCTCCAGCGTTGCCAGCCCGCACAAATCCATGCGCTGCATGCGCACCGTGCCGCCCAGCAGGTTGAAACGGCAGCATTTAGCCAGTTCCTCGCTATAGACCAGGGAATTGGTGGTGACGGAAATATCCCCCACCTCTCCCTGGTTGATGAAGTTGGCAAGGAAATTCCCGCATTCGCGAACCGTGGTGCCTGAATCAAAGAATAGCCTGTCATGGCTGCATATCATCTTTGCCGCCTCAAGGCCTATTGTCTTCTTCTCCACGATGTTGGTTATGGACTGCCTCTTGAAGTGGTATTCCGCCGCATTCGTGGTGCTTGGCAGGCACACGCCGCCGTATGTCCGTATCAGTTCGCCGCTCTTCTCCATCGTGGTGAAGTAGCGGCGC
>JAFYGL010000199.1 GCA_017543165.1 Victivallales bacterium
GACGCAGGCACACATACAGGTCGCACTGCTGGCGTATCGCCACGTTGAGGCTGCGCATGCCTCCGCCGATAGGCGTTGTCAATGGTCCCTTGATGCCAACCAGGTACTTCTTGAACGCCTGCAGCGTTTCCTCCGGCAACCATTCCCCTGTCTTGTTGAACGCCTTTTCGCCTGCCAGCACTTCCTTCCACTCTATCTTGCGCGTGCCGCCGTATGCCTTCTGCACCGCCGCATCCACCACGGTCTTCGTTGCACGCCAGATATCAGGCCCCGTGCCGTCTCCCTCTATGAATGGAATGATTGGATTGTTTCCCACTGCCAGGCCGTTCGGCCCCATGCTGATAATGTCCGCCATTTGATTTTTTCCTTATTTTTTATGTGAATTGAAAGAAAATTGCCCCGTAATATAGCCTATTTTACCTTGAATGCCCTGTACAATGAGCGATTATGGTAGTTGCCCTGGGGCACATTGTCCGTAAAAGCAGACACAGCGGGGTATTCAGCCGCTTTTCCTGGCTCTGGCTCCAGGCGATTTGTCCTGAATATGCCAAGTTTGCCCTGCCTTCCAGGGCAGAATTCCTCCAGCAACTGCAAGGGGAAGGCAATGCTCCCCTTCCATCCGTCCTTCAGCAATTCAGCCTTCACCGCAAGTTCACCCGCCTTGGCATAACGGGACGAACGGCGCAGCTTGCCGTCATAGCGCAATGCCTGCAACGCGCCATTGGCGTTCACTATCAACTGTATGTATGGCAAGCCACCGTCAATGGGCGCCAGCATGATTTCAAAGCAGTCGTCCGCCCACACATTGCCGTTGTGGCCTGGTATGGCACGGCGCATAATCCTGTCAGCACGCTCTTCCTGCGCCTTCATCTCCAGCAGCAGTTTTCCGTCCTTGACCGAGACAGTCACGCTGGAGGGCTGGAATCTCTTCTTCAGCAGATTCACAGGGCACAGTTCCAGGCAAACAGGCTTCTCGCCAAAGTCCAGGACACGCTCCATGGGATATTCCTTGCGGAACTTCTCACGCAGCGCATCCGCCTCCTGCCTGTATTCCAGGAACTTCTCGTTCTCTTCCAATGCCTTCTTGGAATAGCCCATGAACTCCGCAAACGCCGCCTGCATCTTGGCCATCCAATACGGCTCCGTGCATTTTGCAGCAGCCTTCTCAAGCAGCTTCGCTGGCTCTGCCAGCTTGTCGTATGCATAGCAGGACAATAGCGGGTCCTCGTGGATGTTGCATTTGCGGTATATGCCCTCCATGCAGGAATAGAACGCCAGCATCTCCTCCACCGCGCCAGGATACATGAACGTGCAGAATTCACGGATGAGGGCGTCGGTGTCCGCCTTCGCATCAAGCAGAGTGTTCACATACACGAAGTTGTCCATTGCGGAAAACATATACGGCGTGCGGCGCTTCCAGCGTGCATACATGCTTGCGCTGTCGGCTGAACGCTGTCCCCAGCAAACGCCCTGCAAGGCCTTAAGGCAATCCGCCTGCCCATGTGGATTTATGATTGGATAACTGTCCCATTTTGGCATTCTAGGATAAAGGCGCACCATTGGCCTGGCGCCCTTTGCCGCCCATGCCTCGTAAAGAGGGCGCACCCTGGCATAATTCACCACGGCTGGCAGGCCTGTGGATATATCCACCGCAATGCCGTCCAGCCTCTCCCTGCAAGTCGGGGGATTTATGTGCGAAGGGGACTTTTCCTGCAAGAACAAGTGCAAATTGGGATATGCCTTGCGCACCTGGTCATACACATCCAGAATGAAGCCATAGAAATAATTCTCATTGGTGTCCACCTTGGCGCAGTCGGGGCACTCGCAGCGGCGGAATGGGGCGTCGCAGAACATACGCATGGTATGTATCTTCTTCTTGGACTTGCCAATGCCTGCGATTATGTCGGAAACCATTATCTCCTTCACCCGTGGATTGGAAAGGCATGGCAAGTGGCGCGGATAAGTCTCGTTCAGGCGCTGCCCGTCATAGAGGCTGAACAATTCAGGTGTGTCCTTGAAACGCTTGTTCCAGCGGTTGATGCACTGGTAGTGATAGTCGTTCTGCGCCCAGTAGGGAATGCTGCACAGCTGCTTCTTCGCATAGCGGTCAATCACATCGTAATTGTAGTCATTGGGGAAATACCTGCCCATGCCACGCACCTTAAAACTGAACGAGGGGCAATCCACCGCAGGCACATTAAGCAGCGCATTGGGCTGGATTGCCTCGCCCTTTTCCTGCTCGGGCGCATACACCTTGAGCCCCGCGTATTTACGCAGGAAGTAGAACACCGCCAGTATGCTGCCATTTTCGCCAATGTTCGCATACGGCTTTGCCTCCGCATCGTCATTGCCGTGCAACTTTATGCTGCGCCCCTGGCAAACCACGGCAAAGCCCTCAGGCATCCCCAAAGTCAATTCATTTGCCCCGACGTAGAATGAAATCGCCTCCTTGCTGCCGTTCAACATAATGGGCGCACTGTAGATACGCGCCAGATACGCCTGTAATTCGCCAGCCGCGGCCTGAACTGTAGGCGTTGCCTCGTCCGCAACCTCTATCTTGTAGTTGAGCCTCTCCTCAATCACCTTGCCCCAGCAAAGCACCGAGACAAACAACAAGAACAAAAACTTTTTCATAAAGAACTCCTCTGTAATTGTATGTGCACTGGCGAGAACAGCGTTTCTGGCGGTGGTTATGTGGGCGCCGAGGCGGCGCCCACATTTCAAATGCTGTTGGCAATTTCCAGGCGCGCCTGTATGGCCTCGTCATGCTCGCCGAACAGGTTTGTCAGTATGATGATGTATTTGCCTTCGCCATAATCCACCCAGAAGGACTGGCCGCTGGAGCCTGAATGGTAAACAAACTGGGGCGAAAATGAGCGAGGGCGCATGGCCTCGTCCAGATTCCATCCAAAGGAACGTGGCTTCTTGCCCTCTGGCGCAAAGTTGCGGAACATCTCGCGCTCCACAATGTCGCTCTTGAACAATCCTTCGCCACGCCGTATCAGCATCCTAGCGTACTTGGCCAAGTCGCCCGCCGTGGTGAAAAGCCCAGCATTTCCCATTGCCACCGGCTGGAATTTGCGCGCCCATAAGTCAAACACGACACGCCTGTCGCTATCCACACAACGCTTGTGCACGAACAGGCGCGGCACCTGCCCATCAGAAGGATAGCCCCAGAAACTGTCATTCATGCCCAAGGGCGTGAACAGATTCTCCCTGGCGAACTGTGCCACGGGCATACCTGAAATGCGCTCGACAATAAATGCCAGCATGTCATAGCATGCGCAGGAATAACTGAACTCCTTCCATGGCAGCATCACCGCAGGGGAATTGAAAATGTGCCGCAGCAACTCGTCTCCAGGCACATTGACTGGATAGTCCTGCTCAATGCCTGTGTAATGCGCGGCCAATGCCCTTACGCTGACAGGCGCCAGCAACTTGCCATGGAAATCAGGCAGATATTCCGTAAACGGCGCATCCAAATCCAGAAGCCCCCTTTCCGCCAGCAGCAAGGCGCAGGTCGCTGTGCAAACAGGCTTTGTCACGCTGGACACGTCAAACACCGTGTCCAATGCCATTTTCCTGCCAGACACGCGGTCCGCAATGCCAATTGCCTGCCGCAGCGTGTCTTCCTTCTCCGTGCCAGCCCAGACCACCGCGCCATCAAATATGCCCTTCGCAATAAATGATTCCGCCAATTGCAAATCCATTGTTCTTTCCTGTGTAATCAAGCCGTTGGTAGATAAATGGTTATCTCGCAGCCCTCGCCAGGTGCAGTCTTTATGTTAATCCAGCCCTTGTGGTGCGAGATGCAGCCATACACCATGGACATGCCAAGTCCAGTGCCATTTACGCCCTTGGTGCTGTAGAATGGCTCGAACACCTTTTCCTTTGTCTCTTCGTCCATGCCCTTTCCCGTATCCTTTACGCTCAATGTCACGTATGCGTCTGGCGTATCAGGCACATTCACGGGGCGTTCCTTCCAGCTGTCGGTGTCGCCGTGCGCCTTGTCCGTGCGCAATGTGATTCTCCTGCGCCCCTCCGCAGGCAATGCATCCCTGGAATTCAGCAGCAGTTTCAGCACCACCTGCTGCAACTGCGTTTCATCTGCCATAACCATCAGGGGTTCAGGATAAAGAACAGGCTTGAACTGCACATCCTTTAGCCCCGCCTCAAACAAGTCCGCCGCGCTTTGCGCCACATTGCAAAGATTCGTCAGTTTCTCCTGGTATTTTCCCTTTCTGGCAAAACCCAGCAGCTTGCTCACCAGGTCAGCCGCCCTGCCGCTGGCGTTCCTGATGTTCCCAATCATGGATTTTGACTTGTCATCCAAAGGCTGCTGTGCAATCACCTCCGTGCTTGCCTGTATTGCCTGGAGCAGATTGTTGAAGTCGTGGGCAATGCCGCCAGCCAGCACACCTACCGCCTGTATTCTCTGGGACTGCTGCAATGTCTCCTCCAGTTTCTTGCGGTGCTGCTCCTCAAGGTGGCTGTCCGTCACATCCCTCATGATGACAATGACCATCCCAATGTCATTGAGCCTGGCAGTTGAAATATTGAATTCCACATAGATGACACGCCCATCGGGAAGTTTCATTTGCATTGAATTGAAGAAGGTGGTCTTTGGCGGCTGTGGTTCCGTGCCCTGGTGCTCTGCATGCTCGTTAAGCAAAGGAGCGCATATCCCCTGCCAGTCAAAGGGCTCACCGTTTTCCTTGAAAATTATCGAAGCAAGGTTCAAGCCCTCGGAAAAGCCCTTTAGTTGCTTCACAGCGGAATGATTGGCGTTTATCACATTGCCTTCCTTGTCCGCCAGGAAAATCATCTCCATGCTGTTGTCCATCACCGTCTGGTACCTGCCCTCCCATTCCTCCACTGACTGGCGCAGGCGGCCCGCGCTTTGAATATGCTCCAGCAATGTGGAAATTATGGCAAAGGGCCTCTTCTTGCCAACCAATGCATTGCCGCAGGTGATTTTCAGATAGAAATGAGACAAGAACGAAATGACCACAATCGACACATTCCACTCGATCAACGGGAAGATATGCGCATTGGAATAGCCACAGACCACCAGCATCGCATTGTTGCCGCAGATGAACGCATAGATGTGCAGCAGCATCGCAACGCCAGTGGGAATATGCATGTTGCGCATGGTCTGGTACGTGACTGGCAACACCATGAACAACAGCAACTGGCACGCAGTCATTATGAGGATAGGCACCAGGAAATTGCTGGTGTCCGACAGGAAGCCCGCCATTTCGCTGAAGTCCAGATTCACTTCGCAGTGCACCAGTATCATCTGGATTATATAGACGCAGGACAACACGGAGAGAAGCATACACAGTATGAAGCGGTGCGCCTCAATCGTGCCCTCCTCCTCATATATCGTCAGGTACATCAATATCACTGGTATCAGCAGAATGCCATTGTCCAGCATGCCCATTGATTTTGCGGGAAGCAGCATTTTCTCGAAGCCTGGCATCTGTGAAATCTGGGCGAAGGCAAAGAAAGTGCCCAGAAGCATGTAAAGCGGAATGGAACCCACTGCCCTGCGCAGCCAGTATATCATTATGAAAAACAGGCACAGGGACGAAAGCTCGAACACGGATTTGTAAATGACGTCAAGCATCTCAATGACTTCCTTTCTTGAAATGCAACAGGGAGCCCAAAGGCACTGCCAGCAACGAGGCCAGAAACACCTGGCGCGGCATCAACGCCAGGCGCTGCACAACTGGCATTCCTTCCGCCTTGAACAGCAGCATCAGCAAAGTCCAGCAAAATGTGGCGGCGAAACTGGCCACGCCAGCACTGACAGCCTCAGGCCACCTGCGGGACATTGAACGCAAAATCAAAAAATGCAACAACACGCACAGGCTGAGGAACAAGGACGACACGCCCATCGTCCCATAGGTCCAGCAATCCAGCAGAACGCCGCACAGCACAGGCCATAGCCAGGACAAACGCCCGCCATACAGGCAGCACGAAACAAGCACCGCAGGATATATCGGCAGTTCTGGCAGGGCAGAAGGCAAGGCCAGTTGCAAGCCAGACGCGACCACGCACAGAAACACAGCTCCCAGCAGCGACAGCATGTCCCGCCAAAGTCCATCGCGGCCCAGCAGATACTCCCGCAATACCGCAAAGTCCAATTTGACCTTTATGTCAATCAATGTCCCCATTTTCAATTCTATTTGCGCGGTGGGCCGCGCACGGAGCGGCATGCCTGGCAAAAGTCTCATGGCATTCCAACGTCCTGACGCGCGGCCAATGGCCGCGCGGAGCAGCGTGCCGCGCGAATGAACGCTACAATACCACAAACAGATACTTCATCTGCGCAAAGGAGGCCGCTGTGTTCAAATGGAGCACAGGTGCGGCGCTGCCGCTCTTGTCCACATCCGCGACACGCCCCGCAATGAGCACTGGCCCGTCCAGCGCCCCTTCAGGCGTGACAGTGACAATGTCCCCCACGGCGACCTTGTCAAACAAAACACCGTCCAGGCTGTTCACCACGACCTGCGGCACGGGTTGAAGCATGCTAATCTTGTATGCGCTGTCGCTGCCGCCGCCAGCCAATATACCAGAGACATTCCGTCCCCTGACTTGGCATGGATACGAAAAACGCGCACTGGTTGCAAGCGTGACCTTGGCTGTCTTCAAGCCCACCTCGGAAACTATGCCCACCAGCCCCGCATCTGAAATCACCAGTTTGCCAGGGCGTATTCCATCGTAACTTCCCCTGTTGACCACCACATAGTCGTAATATTCGGAGAAGGCGTCCCGCTGCTGCACTTCGCAAAGGGCCAGGCTCATCTGCTTGGTGGCCAGCGTCATGCCTATCCTGTTGCGCAACTGCCTGTTCTCCTCCAGAAGCACTGCGCTTTCCTGGCGCAGGTGCTCATACTCCGCCTTCGCCTCCGCCGCCTCCTGGCGCAGCATATTGGCGTCCTCATGGCCTGTGCCGTCAGGCAAGCCGCCCCAGGCGCCCCGTGCCGCGCGTGCGCACATCCGCGCAAAGGACTGGCTAGGCTCTATGAGCATGCGCCCCATTCCAGCCAGGCGACTGGACAACCCAGGCGGCAGGCATAAAAGCAACAGCGACAGAAGCACGCCGTAAAACAGGCGCACCCTGCCGCCAATGCCGCCCTTGTCCTTGCCAGTTTCAGCCATTGAGCTTGCCTTCCACCAGTTTGGCCAAGGATTCCACGCTCTTCAGAACTTCAGCCGTAATCTCCGCCTGCTCGAATGTGACGCCGAACTGCTCCTCCATCGCCACTATCATCTCCAGCAGCAGAAACGAATCCACGCCGTATTCTGCCAGAGGCTTTTCATTCTCAATGCTCTGTGGTTCTATATCAAGGAAAAGCCTCTCAACCAGCAATTCCTTAATCTGCTTCCTGATGTCGTCCATGACTATGCTTCCTTCTCGTTCAACGGTATCACCAGCACGGGGCAATTTGCCCTGCGCACCACCTTCTCCGCAACTGTGCCGAACAGCAGGGATTCCAATGCGCCCCTGCCCTGGCGGCCCATTATTATAACATCCACATTCTCCTCCTGCGCGAAACGTGAGATCTCCACACTGGCATTGCCGATGCGGAAGACTGGCGTGAACTTGACGCCTTCAGGAACCTGCACGGCGTATTCCTCCGCCACGCGCTTGTCAAACGCCTTCTTCGCCATGTCGTCCACATCCTCGCCTACATTGTAGATGTAGGGCTTCCAGTACTGTGCGTCAGGTGCTGGTATCACATGAAGCAATATTAGTTCTGCACCGGGGCGATGCGTCACCGCATCCAACGCATCGTCAAAGGCAACCTTGGCGTTCTTGGAAAAGTCGGTGCAACACAAAATCTTCTTTACTTCTCTAGTCAGCATCTTGGAGCCTCCTTCTGTTTTGGGTTTAAATTGTATCGCATTGCGGCGGCAGCCCCCGCCGCCACCAGCCGCAGGGGGGGCGGGGGGCGGCAGCCCTCGCCGCCACCAGCCGCAGGGGGTTCGGGGGGGCGGCAGCAGCAGCAGCCACCAGCCGCAGGGGGTTCGGGGGGCGGCAGCCCCCCGTCGGTCGTAAATCAATCATACAGCCAATGCGGCAATGCCAATGCCAGGTTCGGGAACAGCATCAGCAATATCGCCGCAATGATTATTATGCCTGCAAAGGGCAAGGCCCTGCGGAATATGGTCTGCATGGGCACTTCTCGTTCAATGCCGCTGACGACATACACATTGACGCCCACTGGCGGAGTTATCACGCCCAGCTGCACTATGACAACCACCATGGTGCCAAACCACACGGGGTCGTAGCCCAATGCGCGGATGACTGGCAGGAATATGGGCATGGTCAGCATCACCAGAGCCAGGGCATCCACAAAGCAGCCCGCTATCATGAAGAACACAAGGATGACGGACATCTTGACCCAGGCAGGAACTGGCATTATGGAAAGATTGCCAGCCAAATCCGATGTAATGCCCGTGAGTGCCAGGAATCTGCCGAATATGAGCGCGCCTGTCACAATCACCAGCACCATGCAGGATGTACGGATGGTCTCCTCCAATGCCTTCCACAGTTTCTTCCAGGTCATGCTCCTGCGGCAAACCGCAATCAGCAGGCTGCCGAATGCGCCGATGGCAGCGGCCTCGGTGGGAGTGAACCAGCCCCAGAAAAGCATACCGCCCATCACCAGAATGAACAACGCCACCACGTCAAGCACGTTCAGGATGGACATGAAACGCTGGCGCCATGTAATCTCCTTGTTGGCAGGTCCAAGTTCAGGATGGGCTATGCACAGGTAGGTTATGTAGGCAAAGAACATGGCGATGATGATAAGGCAAGGAATGACGCCCGCCGCAAACAGCCGCGCAGGAGAATTCTCCGTCATGATGGCGTAAACGATGAACACCACGCTGGGCGGTATCATGATGCCCAGGCTGCTGCCCGCCGCCACAATGCCGCATCCCACGTCCAGGCTGTACTTGTACTTGCGCATTTCTGGCATCGCCACTGCGGTCATTGTCGCCGCGCTGGCAGGTCCCGAGCCGCAAATCGAGCAAAAGCCTGCACAGGCGCCCATGGCCGCCAGGCCAAGCCCGCCTGGAAAACGCCCCAGCCAGCAGTACGCCGCATGGAAAAGGCGGCTGCTTATGCCCGCATGGAACGCAATCTGCCCCATGAAGATGAACAGGGGTATAACGCTCAAATCGTACTTGGAGAAGTTGTCGTAGGTCACGCTTACCACCAGGTGGTAAGCCGCCTCTGGATTGCCTGCCGCCAGGGCAAAGCCAAATGCGCCAATCAGAGCCAGCGCAAAGCCAACTGGAACGCTGGCGATCAACAAAAGCAGCAATATGACACAACCCAATACGCCTATGGTAATCAAAGAGCTCATGGCTTCATCATCTCCTTCCCCGGATGGGTCAAATTGTAAATCTTAACCAGTGACACTACGGCAAAGGAAAACGCCATCAGCCACAGCACCCAGAACAAGGGAATCTGCAAGGTCAATGTCACACTGTGCCGTTTGAGCAATGTGCCGCCGTAAATCAGGCTGCGCCAGCTCATTATTGCATACAGCACAATCACTGCAATGCGCCACAAACTGTCAATCACAATCTTCACCACGCCAGGCAGCCGCTGGAAGAAGAACTCCACCGCCACATGCCCCTTGACCGCCGTGGTATAGGGCAATGCGCATACCGCGCTGACACAGGCAGCCACCTGCACCATGTCCACCGCGCCTGGCACGGGGAAGCCAAAACGGCGGAATATCGCGTCGCATACGGTTATGCCCATCATCGCGAGCACACCCAATCCCGCCAACGCCATGAGTACCTTCACCAGGAAGGACACCACTGTCTTGTAAATCTGCCACATATCCTACTCCTTCCTCCCTGTCTTGTAAAATGCTATGCGCTCGCGGACAAAACTTACGGCCTCCTTACCAGGCAAGCCCTTCGCCACCGCGCCCTCGGCCCATTTGTCAAACATCGGCTCCAATGCGGCGGCCACCTTCTGGTTCTCCGCCTCGTCAATCACGGAATACTTCTTGTTGAGGGAATTCACGAATGCAAGACCCTCCGCATCAGCCTCGTCCCATGCCTTGCCGTGCTTGGGAATCCACTCCTTGTTGATCTGCTCGATTATCGCCTGTATGTCAGGCGGCAGTTTCGCCCAGCTCTTCTTGTTCATTGCAACGAACATGGTGGTGGTGTAGCCAATGGAAGGAATGCGCACCACTTCGTCAATGACCTCGCCCTGTTTCCAGCCCTTAAGTGTCTCGATGGGGCAGAGCGTCGCCTCAACAACGC
This sequence comes from Victivallales bacterium, assembly GCA_017543165.1. The sequence continues at coordinate 10,303 of JAFYGL010000199.1, forward strand.
CCTTGCGCAGTGCCTCGAATGTCTCGCCCTGGGGAAGCCCCACCGCATTGCCGCCAAGCTGCTTTATGACCTGGGCGGTGATGCCAGTGCCGCGTATGCTGAGGTTCTTTATGTCGTCGCAATTTGTCACCTTGTGCCTCGTTGCCAGAACGCCAGGTCCATGCGCATGCAAATAGAGCATGTGCGTCTCGTTGAGTTCGGCAGGCTTGAAATGATTGAGGAAATCATTGGCGACAGCCGTCGCAGTGGCTCCGTCAGGATAGCCGAACGGAAAGTCCAGGCACTCAAGCAAGGGAAACAGGCCTCGTGAATAGGAGAGGCAGCTCATCCCGATGTCGGAAACTCCATTCGCCACGCAGTCGTAGTTTTCTGCCGCGCCGCTCAACACGCCGCCAGGAAAGACTATCACCTTCACCCGTCCCTTCGTGCGCAGTTCAACCTCGTCCGCCCAGGACTGGGCCAATTTGCTCTGCACATGCACAGGCGGGAAGAACACGCTGTACGTCAAACGATATTCACAGCCTTCATTATGCCCGCAACTCGTTGCCAAACACAATGCAAAAACAGCCAAAACCGTACAAAATCTTAATATCCTTCTTTGCATAAATATTCGCCTTTTTTTAGTTGTCAGTTGTCAGTGGTCAGTTGTCAGTGAACAGTGGAGTTCGCGGTGGCACGCTATCCCGCGCGGCCATTGGCCGCGCGTCAGGACGTGTGACCGCCATCCGCGTCTGGCAGGCACAACAC
>JAFYGL010000200.1 GCA_017543165.1 Victivallales bacterium
CCTCTTGCCAGCCTTGTCCAGCGAGAGACGTTCTTCTCTGGGCAGCAGTGTCTTCGCCTCTGCATAGTGCTGCGCCAGCTTTGCCTCGGTCTCGCCGCATTTGTCGCTGATAGACTTTTGCTCATCGGCAAGCATCGTGCGCTCGGAAGCCGAGCGCACCGCGGATATGTTGCCTGCCAAGGTCCGCAACTGGCTAAACAACTTTTTCGCCTGGGGCCTGGCACCATAGTTGAAATCGCGCACCTGCTTGTCCAGATCCTCAAGAGTATGAGTTGCAGTCTTATGGTTTGCTTTGGAAATGTCCTTCAACTGCTCCAATGAACTCTGCACGGTGTCCTTGTTCATGTGTTCCTGGGAGGCCAGGCTGTCATACAATTCCTGCAAGGTATGCCGTTCGCCTGCATCGATGGAGGCCATGACCAGGTCCCATTCCTTTATGATGGCGGCTGTGCTCATGTCATTAAGTTTCTTGCGCAATTTCTCCAGCATATTTGGGAATACTGGCGCCTCGGGGTCCAGCAGGAAATCCAGTTGCGCTTTGAGTTCCGCCTCTATTCTGCGCCCGCAATCACGCGCCTGCTCCACGCTCTTTGCGGCTTCCAATTCCTTGCTCAATGCCGCCAATGGAGCCAGTACCCTGTCTTCGGAGTGCTTGTTCATGGCGTCCATAAGTTTCTGGGCATGGCGCTTGATTCTTTCATAGGTATTAGTCTCATGAGCAGGTATTTCCATTGCGCCAGCGTCCTTTAAAATCGCTGTCAAGGAAGCGTTCCCGACGCTCTTTTCTTCACTAAAGTCTTTCTCAAGGGTGCGCAAGCGCACCACAATGGACTTTATTTGCGCGCTTTGGTTGAGTTTCTGCAAGGCTGCGGCGCCCTCGTTCAGCATCTCCTGCGAATACACTTTGTCATCAAGGCTGGAGACCTCGTCGATAAGCCCGTCCACGCTTGTCCAATCCACGGTCAGGTCATTGGAGAAGTCAATCTGGTCAAGCTGCGCCTGCAATGCGGCGATGCGCGCCATGTCCCTCCTATGCATGACACCGTAGTATTCCTTCATGCCGTTCTGGACTGCGCCAATTAGGGAGGCGCGTCCCAAGTCATGCAATTCACCAGGACTGCCGTATGACACCAGGCACGCGTGCGCCATTGTCTCCAGCGCATTCCCTGCATCCTGCATGGTGCGCGCATCGGGAATGCCACTATTAAGCCGCGTGCTGATATTTGCAAGTTCCTGGAGCATCGCCTTCTTGCTGTCCAGCACCGCCATGATCAGCTGCGTGGCTTCCGCCATTTCCGTGTTGCCAGTCTGTATTGCCAGCTGTAGTTTTGAATCGTAGAGCGAGCGCATCCTGTCCACTTCCTGCATGGTATCCGCGTTGAATGCGCGTTCCAGGTGCTCGAACTGTGTTGAAATATCCGTGACAGCCTGCGTAGCCTGCGTCATGTGGGCGGGTATGTGCTGGTCCACCATTGGCGCCATGAGTACGATTTTGCGTGCCGTGGCGAAGAATGCCCGCGCCTGCAGGTCAGGCGCATTTGCGTGGGAGGCGGCATGCTGGCGTTCCAACTTGCCGATTTCCGACAATGCGTTCATCACGCCCAGGGACTTTCCATTTACCCGCGCAAGTATCTGCAGCACACCATCGCCTTCAGGCCCCATTGGCTTCCGCGCCAATGCCGCGCCCATCCGCGCCATGGTGTCATGCCCCGCTGCATGCTCGTTGCCCAGGGCTTTTGAAACCCTTGTCTTGCTCCAGAAGCCGAAGTTGGTCAGGATATGCTCCTTGATTGCCTTCATGCTTGCCCGCGAATAATCCGCATGCACCATTTCCTCTGAAAGCTCAAGACGACGACTTTCCAACGAATGAACCGTATTTACGCTCAATGTCATGTCCGTATTCTCCTTGGAATTTAACAAACTATGACTTAAACCTTTATCACAAAATCCTGTGCGTCATAACTGCCCGTGGCGCCTTCTTCCTCGGAAATCAATCCCCGCAGATAGTTCTGGACCTGCAAGGCCGCTGTCTCAAAATCCTCGAACGCATTGGCAAAACGCACGGCATCCAGCAGTTCTGGGGATTGATGCCATAGCAAATAGACCACATCGCCCTCCTCATCATACGAAAGGGCGC
>JAFYGL010000201.1 GCA_017543165.1 Victivallales bacterium
CTTGCGAAATATCAATGCCACATTATCTTGTATTTGATTCAATTGGGATTTTCATAACTGGACATCAAGGAAATGAGGACAGGATGATGAAGATTGACATACCTATTACCTATTTTTTGAGGTGGGATGTTGTTTCAAACGCGCTGCTGCCTGTGGTGATGGAACTGGTTGCGTCGTATGGCATACGCAACATTGTGCTGACGGATTTGACGATATACCGCCTGAGCGACCTGGATGCGCATGAGTTGTTCCTCAAGTCCGCGAAGGCGGCTGGCTTGACATTTGTGGACGCACATGCGCCCCTGGAAGAAACGGAATTGCTGGGGCTTCCTCCAGAGAAAAACCGCAAAGCAATGCTGCGCAGCGCAGAGAACACACTGCATCTTGCGGCGGAATTCGGGTGCAAAACCTGCACATTCCATTGCTGGAACTGGCGTCCCGATACCCACGATGCGGAAGAGCGCTTCGGCTTTGTGTGCGACAGTATTGAGCGGCTTCTGCCCGTTGCAGAGAAGGCGGGCGTTGTCATCGCGCTGGAGAATATATGGTCGCCGCCTTGCACGGCGGACATGCTGGTGCGCGTCATGAAGCATTTTGATTCGCCATGGCTGGGGCTGTGCTATGATTCGGGACACGCATTCATTTTCGACCATGGCAGGAACAATCCCGCCAAGTCATGCGTCCTGAAAAGCTGGAAATGCTCCGTGGAGGAGATTCCCTGGGACGGCATGATGCTGGAGAAGATGCAGCCCTGGCTCGTGAACTGCCATCTGCATGACAATCATGGCTATGAGGACGAGCATCTGCTGCCAGGACAGGGCTTGATAGACTGGAAGAAGGTCACAAGCCTCCTGCTCTCCGCCCCAAGGCTCCAGTGCATACAGAGCGAGGTGATTGCCAAGTGGGAGGAGGGCCAGGTCAAGAACCTCAAGAACAACTTCGAGAGCATCTTCAAATGACGGAATGGATATATCATTACGCCTCGCCTTTGGGCAGGATGACAATGGCGTCCGACGGCGAGGCGCTTGTATCACTGTGCTTTGACGGGCAGAGGCACTTCTCAACCTCGATTCCGCCAGGCGCCCTGGAGGGCAACTTGCCCGTGTTCAACATGACAAGCAGGTGGCTGGACATATACTTCGGCGGAAATGAACCTGATTTCATGCCGACGCTGAAAGCGCAGGGCACCGATTTTCGGCAAGCCGTCTGGAAAATACTGTTGGAAATACCATACGGGAAGACCATGACCTACGGCGAAATCGCGGCCAGGCTTGCAAGTGAGCGGGGCCTGAAGGCAATGTCCGCGCAGGCGGTGGGCGGCGCGGTGGGGCATAATCCAATCTCGATTATCGTGCCATGCCACCGTGTGATTGGCGTAGCAGGGAAGATGGTTGGCTACGGCGGCGGCCTTGACAGAAAAATCGCCCTGCTTGAAATGGAAGGAAGCGTATAAGAAGGCATGGATTTCCCGTGGCCGCGCGTCAGGGCGCGATGTTTCCATGCGGCTGTTGCGGGGCGGTGCTGTTCCGCGCGGCCAAGGCCGCGCGTCAGGACGCGATGTTTCCATGCGGCTGTTGCGGGGCGGTGCTGTTCCGCGCGGCCACATGGCCGCGCGGAGCAACTAGCGGATGAAATGCATCCACTGTATGTCCTCTTCAGGCTTGGCGCGGGGCACTGAGCCTTCCCTGTTCAGGTTCTTGAGCACCCATGCCATGTTGTGCGCCATTGTGCGCATGGTCTGCATTCCTTCGCTGTCCTTTTCACATTCACCTTCGGTTCTGCCGAATACCACGTTCCAGTATTGCGAGCCGATTATGAGTGAGTTCAGCATTTCGAAGGGCATGTTCAGGCACTGGAATGCGGCGGTGGAGCCGCCGCGCCTGCAAACAGCCACGGAGGCGGCTGGCTTGTTGACAATATGCTGCCCGCCAGCGAAGCACACCCTCTGCCATACGGCAAGCAACTGTCCTGCAGGCTGCCCGTAGTATGTAGGCGAGCCGATGACGATGCCATCGGAAGTGGCGAGTTTTTCTATGATGCGGTTTGCCGCGTCGTCGTCAAATACGCACTTGCCCAGGTTGCGGCTGCGGCAGGCACCGCAGGCTATGCATCCGCGAACGGGGGTATTTCCAATCCAGAAGATTTCCGAATCAATTCCTTCTGTCGCCAGGGTGCTGGCGATTTCCGTAAGTGCCCTGTTTGTATTTCCGTTTTTGCGTGGGCTTCCGTTTATCAGCAATACCTTCATTTGAGTTGCTCCTGTCTTATGGTTATAGGACTGCGACTTGACTTCGTTTCCAAACGATAAGTTAGCATTTGTGTTTGCAAATGCGAATGATGTTTCCTAAAAAGCCGCCGCGCTCCCAGGCATCCGTTTGAAAATCCCTTTTTTTCATCTTGTTTTGCGTCTAGATGATTTATATTATGCCAATTTCATAAAAGTTTGTAAGCAAAAGGCATATTTATGGTTGAGAACAAGCGCAGAGCAAGGCCGCAGGTCAAGGAAGAGGAGCAGGTGCAGAAGCGTTCCTGGAAGCCAGGCACGATGCTTGCGCCTGTGCCTGCCGTCATGGTCAGTTGTGGCGGGGCGAAAGACTACAAGCCCAACATAATCACTCTCGCCTGGGCGGGAACCGTGTGTTCCGAGCCGCCAATGCTGTCGGTCTCCATACGGCCCAGTCGCTATTCATACGAGATCATCAGCAAGACTGGCGAGTTTGTGGTGAATGTGACCACGGCAAAACTGGCTCGCGCAGTGGACTGGTGCGGCGTGAAAAGCGGCAGGGACTTTGACAAGTTCGCACATTGCAGGCTCACACCGTTTCCCTCCGAACTGGTGAAGGCACCAGGCATTGCTGAATGCCCCATCAATCTGGAGTGCCAGGTGCGGCGCGTGCTGAAACTTGGCTCCCATGACATGTTCATCGCCGAAATCAAGGCAGTACATGTCTCCGAGGAACTGCTGGACAAGCGCGGCAAACTGCGCCTGGACAAGGCGGAGCTGATTGCGTTTTCGCATGGCGAGTATTTTGTCCTTGGCAGCAGGCTGGGGCATTTCGGATATTCCGTGAGGAAGAAGTAGCCATGCCCAGCGATTATCTTCAACTTGAGGGAAAGTGCATTGTGCTGACAGGCGTGGCCAACCGCCGCAGCGTGGCATGGGCGGTGGCGCAGGAATTGCAGCAACTTGGCGCGAAGATCATCTATGTCTTCAGGGACGAGGCATTGCTGGAGAAGAACAGGGCGCTTGTGGGCCAGGAGGCCGCCGCCGTCACCTGCAATGTGGAGGACGAGGCGGACATGGCGGCGCTGCCAGGCAAACTGGCGCAGCACACCAGCGTCATCAATGGCTTTGTCCACTCCATCGCCTTTGCCAACTACAGCCAGGGTCTGAAGCCATTCCACTCCACTCTCAAGCAGGACTTCCTGCAGGCGGTGGACATATCCTGCTTTTCGCTGGTGGCTTTCTGCGATTGCCTGAAAGGCATGTTCGCGCCAGATGCCTCCATCGTGGCAATGAGCATATCCTCCACCAGAATCGCCAGCGAAAACTATGGCTACATGGGGCCAGTCAAGGCGGCGCTGGATTCGACTATCGCATTCCTTGCCAAGTCCCTCAGCCAGAATGTGTCCCCAGACATACGCGTCAACGCGGTGGGCGCGGGGTTGCTGCGAACCTCCGCCTCGGCTGGAATACCTGGCTACATCGACGCGTATCTCTTCGCAGAAAAGGCAATACCCCGCAAGAGGGCGCTGGAGACAAAGGAGCCAGCGCGGGTGCTGACATTTCTGCTGAGCCCCATGTCCAGCGGCATAAATGCCCAGGTAATCACTGTGGATGTAGGCATGGGCATCAACTATTTTGACAAGGAAATCGTACATAAAGTTACACATTAAGGAGAAATTACAATGGCGACAAAAGAAGAAGTGATGCAATGGCAGGACCAATACGTTCTGCATACATACAACAGGGACACCCTCCTTGTAAAAGGCGAGGGAGCATACGTCTGGGATGCGGATGGCAACCGCTACCTTGACTTCACAACTGGCATAGGCGTGTGCAGCCTGGGCCACTGCCACCCGCGGGTGACAAAGGCAATCCAGGAGCAGGCCGCGAAACTGGTGCATGTGTCCAATCTTTTCATAAATGAGAACCAGCCTGCGCTGGCGAGGCAGATTGCCCTGCACAGTTTTGGAGGCAAGGTGTTCTTCGCCAACAGCGGCGCCGAGGCCAACGAGGGCCAGATCAAGTTTGCCCGCAAATGGGGCAGTGCACATGGTGGTCGCTATGAAATCATAGCCATGGAAAATTCATTCCACGGGCGCACACTGGCCACACTGGCAGCCACGGGCCGTGCCAAATACCGCGTGGGCTTCGCACCTGATGTGGAAGGCTTCAAATTCGCGGAATTCAACAATCTTGATTCAATCAAGGCATTGATTGGCGACAAGACCGCAGCCGTGCTGGTGGAGCCAGTGCAGGGCGAAGGCGGAATCATGCCCGCTAAACAGGAATTCATGACTGGACTGCGCAAACTTTGCGACGAGGCAGGCATATTGCTGTTGCTGGACGAGGTGCAGTGCGGCATGGGACGCACTGGCAAGCCATTCGCGTACAGCCACTATGGCATCGTGCCAGATTCCATGAGTATGGCCAAGGCGCTGGGCAATGGCATTCCGCTGGCGGCGTTCGAGGTCAGGCAGGAATATGGCGATGTGCTGACACCTGGCACCCACGCCAGCACATTCGGCGGCACGCCGCTGGCCTGCGCCGCGGGACTTGCCGTGTTCGAGGCATTTGACAAGGACGGCGTCCTGGAGAACGCGACCGAACAGGGCAACTACATTATGTCCAGCATTGCCAATATGCGTTCCCGCTATCCTTTCATCAAGGAAGTGCGCGGCCTGGGATGCATGATAGGCGTTGATTTGGGCGACAAAATCAAGGATGCGCTGGCCGCATGCCGCAAAAACAAGTTCCTGGTGCTGTCCGCAGGCGAAACCGTGCTGCGCCTGATGCCGCCATTGACAATGACCCGCGCTGTTGCTGACGAGGCACTTGCCCTGCTGGACAAGTCATTCGCCACTTTGCAATAACGTGGACACTGTCCACTGTCATTCTACCCTAATTGAGCATAACATGCGTATTACCTGTATTCTCTTTCTTATTTGCGTTTTGGGATTTGCGCAGAACCAGCCTGCGGCGCAGAAGAAGCCTGTGCAACAGACTGGTCTTGTGACGCGTGAGCAGCGTTCAAGGATGTTTGAGATTGCAAAGACATACGAGCTCAAGCCCATGCCAAAGCCAGAATGGGCGCAGAGGGAGGACAAGCCGCTTTTCCGCGTGGCGTGGTTCAGCGACACGCATATCGGCTCGGCTAAGCAGTTGCCAATGCTGAAGGCGGCGTTCCGTTTTGCAAAAGAGAAGAATGCGGACTTTGCCATTTTCACGGGGGACAACGTTTCCTGCTATGATGTAAAATATCAGAAACTGCAGCCGCCTACGGTACGCAAGCATGCCTGGTTCAAGGCCTTGCTGGATGCTGAATTGAAAATGCCGTACAAGGTGATTTGCGGAGACAACTGGTATAGCGGCTTCATTGAGTGCTTTGGAAGCAGGAATTTCGCTTTCGATGCCAAGGGCTTCCATTTTGTGTTCACTTCACTGGACGCCCGCGCAAAGGGCGGGGAAGGCTGCTGCAAATTCGATGATGCGACTCTGTTTTGGATTCGCGACGACCTGGCCAGGAACGCGACAAAGCCCACGCTTTTTGTGCTTCATGAAACATTATGGCCCCCCACATTTTTGGACACGCCAAAGGTGGAGGGCATTCTGAAGGAGCAGAAAAACGTGCTGGCCGCATTGGGCGGGCATCTTCATCTGGATCTGGATTTGACGCATGTGGGACTGCGGCAGATCGTATGCCCGTCCCTGGGACGCAGCCACCGCCCAGGCTTCAAACTGATGAATTTCTATGCTGATGCAATAATAATCGAGAGCTGCGAACTCAACGAAAAGGAAAACAGCTTCTTTATGGCGGACAAGTGGCAGAGGATACTTGTACCAGAAAACCTCAAGCCAATAGAAAGCAAACTAAATCTCAAGAACACTTCCGAAATGGAACCTGTCCAGGTAAGACGGGACGATGACCTTTCTCAGCGCTCAAAAGAAATATACAATGCGCTGCTGGGCTTTGCACTGACGATGGGATTGCAAAGCCTGCTTGAATAGGAGGCGACTTTCCAGTTCCATCTTACAAGGCATGTTTCTTTATTTTATCCACAGATTTTCACTGATTATCACTGATTTTCCTTATGTTATTTTGTGTCAGGGCTGTTGCAAAACTGGGTTTTGCAACAGCCCTGATGTTTCCAGTTACTTCTTGAATAGTTCGATGAGATATATTGCGCAGTAGGATGATTTGCGGATGGTGAGGGTATCGCCGCGGCGCGTGAATACCGCGTTGTCCATGTCCTTGCTCTTGTCCACCACGCGCACGCTCACATCGTAGTTGTCAAGGCCAGGTATCTCCACCTGGAATTCAATGTCGATGCTGAACATGTACGAAATCAGTATTGCGCCGTCGCCATTGTCCTTTTTGCCCGCCAGTATCATGCAGTCGCCTTTCTGGGAGGCCAGGTCATGCTGAAGCTGGGGAGACAGCACATCAGGCTCCGCATAGACGCGCTTTGGATAGCGCATCAACGTGCCGTATGCCTCCAGGCCATAGTACAACTTGGTTGGATTGCGGTTCATGTCCAGCATGCCGAATTTGCCAGTGTTTCCCGTGTAGAAGAAGGCCTTTGACAGAGGCGTGTCCTCAAAGCCCATCATGACGGAGGTGGTGTATGCGGCGGATTCTATGCCTTGCATGCCGTAGATGGGGTCCATCACATCTTCGCCCGTGTCTGGTGTCTTGATGGCGCGCCATGAGCGGTTGGTATAGTGCCACTCGCCGATTTGCAGTTCCGCGTCCGGATAGCCGTATTTCACTGCCATCTCCTTGAATATCCAAGCTGTATTCAGCATGAATGGCACCAGCGTGTGGTACTGGTTCCAGGTAAACACGTCCAAGGGCAGTTTGTTTTCGCTGCAATATTTGATGAAGGCCTCCATCTTCTCTGGCGAGTAGCCGCCGCCGCCCCAGGCTGGGCCGCCCACCTTGATGTCTGGATGCTCTTTCTTCAGCAGAGTGGCGGTCACCTTGTAGAGTTCGTAGTACTGCTCGACAGTACCCGACCACAACTTCCACTCGTTGGGTTCACACCAGACAATCCAGTACTTGATGTTCCAGTGATGCCCGTTTGCCCAGCCTTCATTGTAGTGCGCGACTATGTGTGAGCATATCCTTGCCCACTTGGCAAAGTCCTTCGGCGGGTGCGCAAAGTATTTCTTCAGGCCATGCTCGATGGATTCGCCCAATCGGTAGCATACTTCCATTCCCAGGTCGATGCACTCCTTTATATAGTCGTCCGTCTGCTCGAAATAGTAGTTTTTCTCGTCGTTCTCGTCTGCATCAAAGTTGCAGAATATCTGGTGTATATCGACAAGCCTCATGCCTGGGTTGACCAAAGGCACGTCATGGAGGCGCACGGCGCCTGCGTTGATTTTCTTGTAGTATGCCTTTGTCAGCTCGTATGTATAGACATTGCTGATTATTGGCCCCATGTTGATGCAGTTTAGGTGTTTGAAGTTACCTTGTTCCTGAGCAAAATCGACTTTCATTGCAAATCTCCCTTTGGATTTCCAGTCTTTCAAATTGAAAAAGTTGAATACAGTGGTAAAGTTACCTCAATTATTATAATTTGCAAACATGACAATCACCATGAAAAAATATTTCAGGGCAATATTCCTGGCGATACTTTCATTGAATCTACTGTTTGGATATTACCAATACAGGCGGTGCAGGAATATGCGTGGCGGGGATGACAATGTGCTTGAGCAACTCGGCAGAATGGCTAAAATGCTCCGCATAATACGGCAGCAATATGTGGCCAATGACAAGCTCCGCAGCAAGGAACTCATTTCCCGCGCAATGGAGGGCATGGCTGGCGGCCTGGACGAGTACAGCGGGTATATGAGGCCACGCGCGGCCAGGGCAATCAACGCCGAACTCTCTGGCAAGATTGGCGGCGTCGGCATCACCATGTCTCTGATTGACAAGCACTTTGTGGTGGTGTACGTGGTCAAGGACACACCAGCGGCCAAGGCTGGCATCCAGGAATGGGATGAGATCATTTCCGTGGACGGGGAACCCGTGCAGGGCAAGGGGTTTGAAGACGTGGTTCTGTCCATACGTGGCGAAATTGGCACGCCTGTCACTCTGGAGATACAGCGTGGCATCGAAGAAAATGCGGCAAAACTGTCCTTCACCATCACGCGCGGCAACATCAGCACACCCAGCGTGTGGAACGCGCAACTCATTGAAAACACCCATTGCGCGTATTTCAATGTGCAGGGCTTCATGGAGAACACGCCCGCCTTGTTGGAAGCGGACATAAACAAGATGCTGAAAGAGCATCCCGACATCGATTCCATGATTCTGGATTTGAGGGGGAATGGCGGCGGCCTTCTTGACTGCGCTGTGCGCATCTGCAGTTTCTTCCTTCCAGAGGGGCAGTTGGTGGTGACCTCCAGAATGCAGAACACGAATGACTTTGAAGACGCGGCATTGTACGAGCGCAGCCACTACGCGGGCAAGGGCATGAAAGTCAAGGACAGCATAAAGCTGGCCTTGCTGGTGGACAGGAACAGCGCCAGCGC
>JAFYGL010000202.1 GCA_017543165.1 Victivallales bacterium
CAGTTCACTTGGAGGGTGTATCTTCGGTTCCCCAGGAATCCTCGGTGCGTTCAAGGTCTGCAATGGTTTCCTTGAGGCGTTTGAGGGTGCGAGATTTTGCCTGGAAGACCTGGTCTTTGCTGATTTGCAGAGTTCTGGCAACGTCCTTGACGGGCATGCCTTTTCTTGCATAGAGGTCGAATGCCATATAGGTCACATTATCGCAGTTCTGGCGAACAATCTGGAGTGCCTTTTCGTAGATAAAATGTCGCCATTCCTCCTCGAACTTGTCCTCTGACTCTTCTTCGGGTATCTGCGAGGCGTTCTCTATGGATAGAGTGGGCTTTCGTTTGCGAAGGATATCAATTGCACTGTTGTTGATGATTTTTCGCAGGTACGTGCGGAAGTGCCCTATCTTTTCATCATACTGGCCTGTCAGGTCCTTCTGGAACACGGTCAGGCATACGTTCTGGCGCAGTTCCTCGTATTCCTCGGTGGTGAGGCCGAAATCCTTGGCGCGGAGTGCTATCAGCGGGGAGTAATAATCCACGAAGTCATTCCATGCCTGCTGCACATTGTCATGCACTTTCTGCAGCAGTTCTTTTCTTGTAGTGAATGCCATTTTCCAGAAGGGGTTAATTACGCGCGAGGCGTTTCATGAATACGAAGTTCACCAGGTTCAGGGCGTAGAGGATGACCAGCATGACGAGCACGCCAGAGGAGCCGTAGCCCAGTTTTGTCGATACCAGCATGGAGAGTTGGTTGCCCACCAGTCCAGCCACGCCCCAGGCGGACAGCACCGCGCCGTGTATCTTGGAGATGTTGCCCATCCCGAACTTGTCCGAGATTATGGCTGGAATCACGGAGAAGCCAGCGCCGTAGCAGGCGTTTATTATCAGCAGAGCCGCGCCGATTGCAACTGGCATGGCGACGGTGACTGCCATTGTGGCAAACGATACCGCAAGAATGATGCAGATGATGTTGATGCGGCGCTTCAGTTTGTCTGACCAGAATGCGAACACGAAGCGACCGCCGCCGTTCATTATGCCGCAGAGGCTGACGATGGTGGTTATCAATGCAGCCGAGTAGCCGATGCCTTCGCTGTTCATCATCTGCTTTGCCAGCGGTATCAGGCATAGTCCCGATGAAATGTTAAGGAACATGAAGAGCCAGGAATGGATGAAGAAGCGGTCCTTTAGGAGTTTTCCGTAACTGAAGCCCTCCTGTGCGCCAGGGTTTGCGGCGGCCTGCTGTTTTGCCAGTTCAGCCTCGGAAATGGGCTTCTTTAGCAGGATTGCGCCTATCGTCATCATGATGAGGTATATCAGCGCAAAGTAGAGGAATATGTTCTCGATGCCATATTGGATAAGCCTGCTGTAGATGAAGGTGGATAATGTGGAGCCCAGGCCGAAGAATATGATTGGCAGCGAGGCGCCCAGGGCCTTGTGCTTGGTGAACCACATCATCATTGTCTTGACTGGCGAGATGTAGATGATGCCAGTGCCCAGGCCGCCCAGGAAACCATAGCCAAGATATATCAGGGGCAGGGACTTGCAGCGTATGCCCAGGCAGCACGCCAGCATGCCAGCGATGAAGAGGACCGTGCCTATGCAGGTGGACAGTTTTATGTTCTTCTCCACGATTTTGCCGAAGAAGGCGGCGCCCATCCCCAGGAAGAATATGCCCAGCGAGAATGCAAACTGCACGCTGCCCTGGCTGCTGCCTATGTATTCCGCAATGTCAGTCGCGAAGTTGGTGAACGCATATATCTGCCCCACCGACACGGCCAGAAAGAATGCAGGTACTATTCCATGAACAAAACCCGACGCAAATCTGTTATCCATAATGCCTCCGTATGATTATGATTCTTTGGTAATTTAACGCAACAACAGGATTTTGAAATCAATAGTATCAACTATTAAAGGATACTTTGTTGATATTGGCAAGTTATTGGCGAGGCGCATCTACCCGCGGCTTTCGCCGCGGGCACCTAGCCCTCATCCCCTCTTTGGCCTAGTGTTCATATTTTAGGCGGTGCTGTGCTTTTGCGCAGGACAAGGGTGGGGGCCAGTTTGATTTGCTGGGGACAGGCATTGCCATTGAGTATGTTCAGCAGAAGTTGCCCCGTTGATTCGCCAAGTTCGTATTTTGGCTGGTGTATTGTGGTCAGGGGCGGGAAGAAGTACTGGGTGGTCGGCAGGTTGTCGTATCCGATTATTGACAGGTCCTCTGGTATGCGGATATGCTGCTCTGCGCAAAGCTGGTAGATTTCAAAGGCACGGTTGTCTGAAAAGCAGAATACAGCCGTGATTTTGCCTGCCTTGTATGCCTGGAGCACATCCTTTGCCTTCTTGCAGGAAACGACTGAGACGCCTGCGCCTTCCCCGTATGCGATGAAATGCTTTGCCCTGGCGTAGATCTGGCTGTCGCCCATGACGGCCATTCTGCGGTGCCCCAGGTCAAGAAGATGCTGCAACGCAAGTTGTGCGCCATGGCTTTCATCGACGCAGACGCCTGGCATGTCTGGAATATGGCAGGTCATGGATATGACTGGCTTTTCCGCCATGTATTCCCTGACCTTCCTTTCGTTGGTCTTGCCGCCAGGCGTGAACATGGGCACCCACACGTATGCGTCCACGCCCTTGTCACGCAGAAAATCGAACGCGGCCATCTCGTTTTTCATGTTGGAACGGGACAATGTGGGTAGCAGATGCAGCTTGTTCTTCGACAGGGTGGCGTCAAGCCCCGAATAGATTTCAGCCCAGAAGGAATATTGTATTTCCTCGCGCAGTATGCAGCCGATGAGGCCCGTGTTCTTGGCGTTCATGGCGCGGGCGTTGATGTTGGGCGTGTAGTTCTCACGGGCGAATATCGCCTCCAGCCGCGAGCAAAGTTCCTGGGACAGGCGGTACTGCCCTGCGCGCCCGTTCAGGTACAGGGAGGCGGCTGTGATGGAAACGCCTGCCTCCTGCGCAATTTCCTTGAGTGTCTTTCGTTTCTTTAGCATTGGCGTCTTTGTGTTCGTGTCTTGATTGGTTTTATAATGCCCAAAACGCCAAAAGCAAATTGCAAGGATGAAATTTTTGATTGTGCATGGTTGTTGTGTGAGGCACGGTTCTCCGCGCGGCCATTGGCCGCGCGTCAGGATGAAGGTAGAACGATATGCTGGCGAGCAACAATGTTCCTGCAAATCTGGGCGCCCAGTTCTGCGAGCAACAATGTTCCTGCAAATTTCGGCGGCTAGTTCTGCGAGCAACAATGTTCCTGCAAATCTGGAC
>JAFYGL010000203.1 GCA_017543165.1 Victivallales bacterium
CCCTGAAATGTCGATGCCGCGCCAGCAAAGCAGCGCGGCACCGATAATGCAAAGCACTGTCATGAGGCATTCCTGCCTGGAGGAACGCCTCAGCAGCTCCCTGCTCTGGCTTTCTAGAAGAACTCCCACTGCTGGACGCTCTGGCCTGCCTCGAGCTTCTTGCCAATCTTGTTAGCGTCAATCATTGCAGCAATCCAGATTGCCAGTGGAAGTATTACAGTTGCTCCCAAAACCAGGTAAGCCGCAAGCATTACGATTCCCTTTACAACCTGGCCCAGATAGATTTGTCCAACGCCTGGCAAAATGCAGCTGAGAAGCGTTGCAATTCCTGCAGATTTTCCACTTGGTGCGACTACGTCCTGTCCCATCTTAATTCTCCTTGATTTTTTTGTTTATTGACTTAGCGCGAGTCAGAAGAACTCCCACTGCTGAACACACTGTCCCGCTTCAAGCTTCTTGCCGATCTTGTATGCGTCAACCATTGTGACAATCCAGATGACTGGAGCAAGGACTCCGCCTGTCATACCGCCAATGACAAGGGCGCCGGCAAACATTGCCAGACCTTTCATGGTTTGTCCAAGGTAAACTTCCCCAAGACCAGTTATCAGGCAGCTCAGGAATGTCGCCAGCCCTGCGGATTTGCCGCTCGGCATGACCAGATTCTGGGTGTTCACGCCAGTAACGGTGGTCTGCTGCGCACCAAGCGCGCATCCGCAACCCACACATATTGCCTGGTTGGGATTCACTTCCTTGCCGCAGTTGGCGCAATACTTTCTTTCAGTTCCACAGGCGACGCCGCAATTCACGCAAACAGCTGCATTGTCGGCTATCTGCTGGCCGCAATTAGTACAGAACATAAACTTCCCCTTGTCTTGCTTGAAAAATGGAAAAAACTCAACTGCAAATAATTAAAAAATTAAACTGCAAATAATTTATTGCAATATGATTTTTTGCAAGCAATTATTGTATATATTACTGTTGTTTTTTGTTTTTCCAGATAAAATGACAATTAACCAAAACAAGGAGAGTGTTTTATGGACCAGGAAACAGAAGCGGTGAAAGTGACTGCGGACGCATCCGTCAAGGACAGTGGCAATGCTGTTGACAATGCAAAAAGCGTGAGCGTGGTGCAGACAGACTCGGTAATGGGCAATCTGTGGGCGGAGCACCAGACCGAGATTATGCACTACGGCAGAGTGCTGCTTACAACGATTCTCATACTGCTCGTGGCATGGATTGTGGCGCGCCTCTGCAAGAGAATCATAGTGGCCTCCATTGGCAAGATATCAGCTGTCGATGAATCAATAGGAAACATTCTTGGCAACATTGCCAAGACGCTGATATGGGTCCTTGCGCTGCTTATGATACTTGATAAATTCGGCGTGAACACTGCCAGCATCCTTACAGTGCTGGGCGCAGCCGGCCTGGCCGTAGGCCTGGCGATGAAGGATTCTCTCAGCAACATCTCATCAGGACTGATGCTGCTGTTCCTCCGCCCATACAAGAGCGGCGATTTCATAGACTGCGGCACCGTCAGCGGAACCATCACGGAAATCGGCCTCTTCACAACTACATTGAAGACACCCGACGGCATTTTCATCTCATCGCCGAACAGCGCGATATTCGGGCATCCAATCAAGAACTTCTCCAGGAATCCGCTGCGCCGCGCCGACATCACCGTCGGCATTGCATACGGCGATTCCCTGCCGAAGGCCCTGGAAGTGCTCAATGCCCTGCTGCAGAACAACGAATTCGTCCTCAAGGACCCAGCTCCGCAGGTGGTCGTGGCAGACTTGTCAGAAAGTTCCGTGAACCTGACCCTCCGCTACTGGGCAACAACGGAAAACTACTGGAATGCGTACTGGGGCATCAAGGGCGACCTCAAGAATGCAATCGAATCCGCTGGCCTGAACATACCGTTCCCGCAGCGCGTCATCACCTTCGCCAATTCAATGCCAAAGGCAGAAGGCAAGTAAGTCACCTTACGGGAAAGGGGATCACGCCTGGATTCAGGATTTTCCCCTCCCATTCAATGTACCAGGGAGCCGTGAAGGAGCTGTTGGGAGCGGCGACGAATTCCAGCAGCCCGCGGCTCGAGCAATGTCCATCGGCAAAGGCGATGTTGACCATGTCCCTGTGCCTGTTCGGCCCCTCTGCCTTGGAATCCCAGTCCAAGTCTAGCTCCTCCATAAGATTGTCCCAGTGATTGCCGCCGTATATGATGCACTGGTCGCCTGAATCAAAAAGAAGATAGCCCTCTGAAGGAGTCTTTATTGCCGCGTTTATCGGTCCTCTATTGGCCTGCGTCCCATCGAAATTCCAGGCATAGTTGCCGTCGTACAAATGAAGCTGTTCCATTGAATTGTCGCCAGGTCCGTCCTTTGGGCTGGTCGGGCATTTCAGCACCTTGACGTCGCTGTAGTAAACCCAAGTGTACCTGGCCCAGTTGACGCCGCCATGACCGTAGGTGGAATTTCTGATGTACGGCGGCATTCGGTTCCCATTGTCCCCCGCATATTGCATGAACGCCATCTGAAGCTGCCTTAGGTTTGACTTGCAGGATATTTTCTGCGCCTTGCCCTGCGCCCCATGCAGGGCGGGAAGCAGCAGAGAGGCAAGAATGGCGCAGATTGCCAGCGTCGTCTGAAGCTCAATGAGAGTGAAATAAGTGTCCTTAAGCATAATCCCTCCATTGTTGTTTTTATCCACGATAACTGGAAATGGAGGGATATTCTACTATCTAATCAAAATAAAGCAAGCAATAAAATTCAAATAATATAGATTTTTTGCAATATATTTAGAAATGAAATTCTTTCATTATATCCAATGTTTCAAGATTGAATATTTTTATTGTCAAATCTTCATACACAGCAAATGATGCAGGATATCCGCCCTTTGGAAGCGACAATGAGCCAGGATTGAAGGCAATGACGCCGCATTGCAGTTTCTGCAACATTGGGATATGCGTATGCCCAAATGCCAGTACATCGGCAGTTCCGATTGGCGGCAGCCTGTCTGGATTCCAGTGATGGCCATGCGAGAGGAAGAAGCGCATTCCGTCAGCCAATATGGTCGAATACTCCGCCATAATCGGGAATTGCAGCATCATCTGGTCCACCTCCGAATCGCAGTTTCCCCTAACGGCTATGATTTTCC
>JAFYGL010000204.1 GCA_017543165.1 Victivallales bacterium
ACTGTACACTGTACACTGTACACTGATCACTGACAACTATAATCAAGGAGGGATAACGACAATATGCAAGAAGTTTCCATAGACAAAGTCTTGGAGCTGTTTGCGCCCAGGATCAGGGATTTGCTGTCGCTGATTCTTTCAATCGAGGATGATGAGCCAGAGCAGTTCCATACGACGCGGCCCATGCTGAATTACCTGAAGGCCAAGTCCGAGCAAGCAGAGGAATTGCTGGATGCATACGGTGCGCGCACCAATACGCAGTGGTTCCCCCTGCGTGAGAGCGTGGCCACGTTGAAGAATTTCAGCACTGCCTGCTATGAACTGCTGCACATATTGTATTCCTGCCAGTATTACAATCTGGGCAATGAGCTGGAGGGTTTTGTGAATGACACTTCCCTCTACACCAATCTCCTTGCCAACATGATACGCAAGGCAATGGGCACGCTGCTCAACCAGGCGCGTGCACTGGGGCTGGCAAGCAACCTTGAAAAGAAGGTGTTTGACTTTTCCGAGGTGGTGCCCAATGTGCGCTTGCCAAGAAACCGCAAGCACGAGGGGCCTGACAGCGTGAAGAACCGCATCAACGCCCTGGCAACCAATGTGCTCAACACCACCGAGGATGTGAACAACTTCAAGAAACTGGCCAAGGTGGCGCCTTCAAAGTGGGACAGCCTGGACTTCGATTTCCTGAACGAGACCAGGATACGCAGCCTGGAAGTGGATATGCACGTGTTGCAGTCCCTTTATGACACGTATATTTCGGACAGCGAGACCGAGAACAGCGACCCCGATTTGCTCAAGTTGCGCGGGCGCATAACTGGCGCCCTGCATTTGCTGCGCATCCTCACCATCTACGTCCACTACTACGAGCGCCACATTTGCCATCCAGGTTGCTCCGATGAAAAGGACTATGTGGATATAACGCCGTTCCGCAACGCCATCATCAAATATCTGGCGCATTACATTGCGCTGTTTCTGGGCGAGGGGCGCAAACTATGCTCCGCGCTGCTGCGGAAGTACTGCGTGCTGAAGACCGTCACTGTCAAGGTGCCGCCTTATATCGGCTTCCACATGAGGCCTTCCACATTGGTGGCGGCGATTGTTATGCACTATGGTTGCGATGTCACGCTGCGCCTGGGCTCTTCCGAATACGATGCATCCAATGCCTTCAACCTGATGCAGGCCAATGGCTTCATTGACCAGAAGAAGCGCGCCTTCCTTTTGCAGAACCTGGGCAAGAGGGATTTCTCCGCCATTGATGAGCAGATTGCCTCTGGCAAGCTGGACAGGCGCCTGGCAATACGCAACATTCTCTACAAACTGGCGTCAGAGGGCATAGTCAAACTGTACAAGGTGCCCGTGGAGATCGAGGATGTGCCTTTGGACGATATGGCGTCGCTTTGCCAGAACGTGTACAATGCGGTGGAATACCTGATGAAGAACGACAGGCGCATGGGCATCTCCTTCGATGCTTCCATTACATTCACTGGTCCTGAACAGGCAGTGGATGACATTGCAGTGCTGGCGGAGGCCGACTATGGCGAAAGCGAGCAGGGCGTGGACCTGCCATTGCCACACAGGCTGGATTACCTTAACTTCAAGCGCAGGATTGCAAAATAGCAATGGACACCATAGTTGTAGCCACAGGAAACAAGCACAAGGTGCAGGAAATTGGTGAGATTCTTGGGGCCAGGGGCTACCATGTAATTGGCGCCAAGGAAGTGGGCGACATGCCAGAGGTGGTTGAGGATGGTTTGACCTTCCAGGACAATGCAACCAAGAAGGCACTGGAGACTGCGCGTGCATTGAATTGCACGGTGCTGGCGGATGATTCAGGTCTTGAGGTGCTGGCATTGAACGGTGAACCTGGCGTGTTTTCCGCCCGCTATGCTGGCGAAGGCGGCAATGACGGCAGGAATCTGAGGAAGCTGCTGGACAAAATGAAGGGCATCACGGACAGGCGTGCGCGTTTTGTATGCGTTATGGTGGTGGCCTCGCCAGAAGGTGTGATTGCCACATCACGCGGCGAGGTCAATGGCACCATTGCCCAGGCACCCGCAGGGGAGGGCGGCTTCGGCTATGACCCTGTATTCATTCCCGACGGCTATGACAAGACTTTCGGCCAGTTGCCCCAAGAGGTGAAGAACAGCCTTTCCCACAGGGCGAATGCCCTGAAGGCTCTTGAATTGCAATAATGCCCGCAATTATCTCCACATTTGAAATGCGCTGCGCTGAAGCGGCGGCGATAGAGGCTGGCGTTTCGCAGCGTGAGCTGATGCTGAATGCCGGGCGTAATGCGGCAAGGGAGATAGTGCGTTTCTGCAATGCCACTTTGCCGCCACGTCATAGGCAGCGCTATTTTGTGCTGGCTGGCGGCGGCAACAATGGCGGGGACGCCTTTGTCGTGGCGCATAATCTGGATAAGCCAGCCGTGGTGTTCACCACAGCAGAAACACATTCGGAGCCAGCGGCGGAGTTCAGGCAGGGACTGGATTTTGTGGATGAATACAAGCCCCAGGCAGGCGATGTGATAATCGATGGTTTGCTGGGTATTGGAATACATGGAGCAGTGCGCCATGAAATGGCAGCATTGATTGAAAAGGTCAATGCCAGCGGCCTGCCTGTGGCATCACTGGATCTGCCATCGGGGCTGAATGCAGACGATGGCAGCGGCGAGTGCGTTGTCAATGCGGACATGACCGTGACCATGCATTCGCCGAAGCAGGGCATGTTCGTCGGCAAGGGGCCTGCCTGCTGCGGCGTGATACGCGTGGTTTCCATTGGCATTCCCAATGAATTCGAGATTGGCGAGCATCCGCTGGCATTCGGCGAGGACGAGGCGCGTGCCTTGCTGCCGCGTCGAAAGCAGACAAGCCATAAATATGACTTTGGCCATTTGCTTTGCCTGGCTGGCTCGGCGGATTATCCAGGCGCGCCCGCCTTGGCGGCCAGAAGTGCCGCACGAGGCGGGGCGGGGCTAGTTACGCTGGCTGTTCCAGGCGGGACTAAATTGCCGTGCCTGGAGGCCGCGCTGATAGTCAGGCATCTGGGGGACGAGGCGCATTTCATCCAGGAGCATTTGGAAATGCTGCCTCTGGAAAAGTACAATGCCATCCTGTTTGGGCCTGGCATTGGGCAGAATGTGCCTTCGCAGGTGCTTGAGGCATTGCTGGCGGCTGACATTCCAATGGTGATTGACGCCGACGGGCTGCGTCTTCTGGCGAAGTTGGGTGCCAGGGCGGCGGTGCTTCTTCTTAAGAGGAAGCAGCCTGTGGTGCTGACGCCACATGAGGGCGAGCTTAATGCATTGCGGCAAGGCGTGCCAGGCATTTTGAAGATGCCGCCGCCATGCATGTACATAGTTCGCAAGGGACCGCAGACCAAGGTGCATAGTCCAGATGGCACATTCTCCGTGAATCTATCTGGCAATGCGGCGCTTGCCACGGCTGGCACTGGCGATGTGCTGGCGGGGCTTGTGGCATCGTTCCTGGCGCAGGGCATGGCTGCCAAGGATGCGGCGGGGCTTGCGGTGTTTCTGCATGGACATGCTGTTAGCATTTCCACAATGCCGCAGCGTACCCTGGTGGCGGATGATTTGCTGGCGCTGATTCCCCAGGCTCTGGCGGATATCTCTCCCCTGTCATGAAAAATAGGCAGGATAATATCGGTTGAAATAATTATTGAAGACAAGAGACAATGAAAGATGATTTGAAAGATAAACAGAGCACCGCAAAAGAGGAAAAGAGGATTTTCGGTGTCAAGTCTGTATATGTTATTGTAGTTCTTGTCTTGCTGGCTTTGGCTGCCATTCTTTTAGCTTTGTTTAGTAACAGTCATTCAAGCACGAATGTGTCATCAACGTCAATTGAGCCGCAAGTCAAACCTGATGTGCAGGCA
>JAFYGL010000205.1 GCA_017543165.1 Victivallales bacterium
GCTGACATTTGCCGCCAGGCGGATCCATACCATCCCACGATTATTTGCAGCAATTCCATTGACGGCCTAGTGAAATACCAGGGTATAGCCGATGTTTCCATGCCTGATTACTACCCTGGCTTTCTGGAAAACGGCAATTCCGCCTCGCCTATTGGGCGATATGGCGAATTGCTGGCCGCCAGTACAAAACTGGATGGGCGGACACAATGGGGAGTGCCGCAGGGCTTTACATGGAATGCATACGGCTCCAAGGGACATCGTGTGCCAGACTACGACGAATTGCGCAATATGCATTATCAGACACTTGTCAATGGTCATACAGGGCTTGTCTGGTATAGCCATGAACTTAACTATACTGAACCAGCGGTTCATATCCATGTCAAGAAGCTGCTTGACGAAATGAAGTTGCTAAAAGAACTTTGGCAAAATCCACAATTGAGAAAGGATGTCTCAATTACTTCCAGACTGGCATCAGCAAGTTACCGTGAGGTCAATGGAGTGGATTATCTTGTGGCCGTAAACTTGACTTCTGGTGAACTTGAAATTGAACTTCCTGCGCCCTCTGGTAAAGTCTTCTATGTTGCAGGAGAAAAAGGCATCAAGTTCGTCCCAGAAAAAGGCAAGATAAAAGACTGCCTGGGGCGCTACCGTACCAGAGTATATACGACTAATGCCGCATTGTCCGAGGCATTTGCCGCGCATGAGGAAAGGGAGGCTGTGTCCGCCGCCATGAAGAAGCTGCATCGTCCTGGCAACCTTGCATACTACAGGGATTGCCCTGGCCTGAAGTTCTCCAGCAGTCTGCTCACCGACCCCAGAATTCCACTTTATCAGCTTTGCGATGGGGCGTATTCATCCATACATGTTTTTGACCGTAACAAGGATCCACGGTGTGAAGTGACCATAATCTTCCCGCAAAAGGTCAAGATCGCCCGCCTTGAATTGCACGGAAGGGACATCGCCAGCTTTGAGGTTCACACCCCGCAGGGAAAATTCGGTCAATACAATGGTGGAGACAAGACATTTGGCATTGTGCAAATTGACAATGCTGTTGAGACGGACAGCATTACCGTATCCCACTTTAATGGATTTGGAATATCTGAAATCGAAGTTTACAGCACAAAAAAATGAGGTAAGGACAATGAAAATGACGGTCTTATGTTTTCTTTGCCTGCTTTCCAGTACATGTTTTATATGGTGTCAGGAGAAGAAGAATACTGTTCCAGCAGGGCAGATTGCATACTACTCATTTGATAATGATACAAAGGAATGCTTGAAGGACGCAGTTTCAGGATTTCACATCGTTCCAAGAAAACAACTTCCTTCTGCTGATTTCAAACCTGGCATTTCCGGAAATGCTCTGGAGTTGCTGGAAGATTCCAAAGGGCAGTATATTAGCCGTGACCAGAAACTTACAAGGCTTGCCCCTCCTTTTACAATCTCAGTCTGGTTCAAACGCTATGATGACAAGGCAAAAAACAGCATAATTGTGGCAACTGCAAGCGACCAGGCACCAAAGGGATTTGAACTTACATGGAGTTGGCGCTTTCTGGTCTTCCGTATGGGTGTCGGCACGGGAAAGAAAGTGTTTGTTCTGAAATCACCCGAGCCTGTTCTCCCAGTCAATGCCTGGACGAATGTGGCTGTAAGCTGCGACAAGAAAAGCGCGGCTCTTTATATCGATGGAAAACTCATTGCGCAAGGGACGCTTCCTGAAAACGATGACTTCGTCCCCGCTGATGCAGTGGGGACAGCTTTTACCATAGGGCATTTCCCAACTCCTTTTGAGGCATATAAATTCGTCGGGCTGATTGATGAATTACGTATATTCAACAGGGCATTGTCTTCAGAGGAAGTCGCAGACGTGATGGTCCTTGTGCAATGACTATTTCCACTTGTGGACTGTGGACAGTGGACAGACGAGTTCTTCGCCAGTTGTGCGCCTTGCGACAGTCCGTAGTAGCGCGTCCTCGCCGTCGCACCAGTTGCGCATGGAAGAACAACAGCATCGTGACGTTGAGGTTACTCTGCCTTTCCCTTGCACAACGCCACTGTTTCTCCATGCGCAACTGGTGCGACGGCGAGGACGCCGTCGCTACTACGGACTGTCGCAAGGCGCACAACTGGCGATGAACTCGTCCCTAAAAACTACCCTTATGAGGAACAGAGCGTTTGTAAAATATCCAAACAGCACCATAGTATTGTTCAATCTTAAAGGCTGTCCTTGGCTGTTCTTGCTCCTCCCAAA
>JAFYGL010000206.1 GCA_017543165.1 Victivallales bacterium
GGGATTTCCAGAATTAGAATATGTCTTTCATTTTCTGGAAAAGGCCTTTTTTCTCGTTTTGTTGTTCCTTGGGTTCATTGTCGGCGGGTTCGGTGTTCTGAACCTCATTCTGCTTTGGCTTGTCCTTGGAACGATATGTTTCGCTTGCCTCGTCGTATGCAAAGCCGCGCTCCGTCATATACTTGTCAATAAAGTCGTCCGCGATTGACTCTTTCAGCTTTTCCTTCTGGGCATTGACCAGTCTTTCAAGACGCTGGTCCTGTGATTCCCAATTATCAGATTCCAGATATGAACGTGCATTAACATCCGTATTCTTTGGGTAATACCCGTTTTCGCGCAACATCCTGGGCGCAATCCTCAAGATTTCAGCCCTTCTTGCGGAATCCAGCACCAGCTTCTGCTTGTGCACCGCCTTCTTGAGTTTCTTCTTTATGAGCCTGTCGCACTCATCGGGATCAAAACGGGCGATGGTATCGTCGTCAAAATCGCTTATGGGAATCCAGCTGCTGCCAATATGCACATGCCCCAGATTGTTCTTGCCCTGGTATCTGCCCGTGATAGTCCTGGCATACTTCACCCGCTGGACAACCGAAATGCGCTCGCCAATCTTGAACGGCGCGTATTTCTTGCTGATTTCCAGGAATAATTGCTCCTGGCTTTTAACATCGTACGTCTTTGCCAAAACTGCTTCTACTTCCTTCAAGGCATTTTTATATATCTGGTTCCATGGCATGCTTGGCTTTTTTACAGGATAGTCAATCTTGTTCTGCATTGCAACCAACTCTGGATCCACCTTTTTTGACACTTCCTCATCCAAAGCCTTAGTTGCATTTTCCAGGCAGGCCGCCGCACTCTCCTGGGCGTATGACACCTGCCCCAGTACTGCAAGAAAAGCCAGCATCAAAAACAAGATGGCTCCAGTGCGCATGGCTCAAACTCCTCTATTATAGAATCTGCAAATGTAATTCCAGGCTTCCTGGGCGTCGTCGCTATAGTGGAATATGTTCAAATCCTTTTCTGAAATCAGGCCCTTCTCCACAAACATGTTCCAGTTGACCAGTTTCTCCCAGAAGGCTTTTCCAAACAAAATCACGGGCATTGGCTCGATCTTGCCTGTCTGTATCAGTGTCAAAGCCTCGAAAAGCTCGTCCATCGTGCCGAAGCCGCCTGGGAAGCATCCCAATGCCTTTGCCCTTTTGAGGAAATGCATTTTCCTTATGCTGAAATAATGCAGCTGGAAACTCAAATCAGGGGTAATATACTTGTTGGCATGTTGCTCGAATGGAAGCACGATATTCAAGGCGGCGGAAATACCGCCTGCATCGGCGGCTCCCCTGTTGCCAGCCTCCATGATACCACCGCCGCCGCCAGTTATGACCACGAATGTCTTGTCTGTGCCATCCTGGCGCTGGCTCTCCTTGGTGACTATCCTGCCGAAGTCCCTGGCCATCTGGTAGTATCTGCTGGCACCGAGATCCTGCTGTGCCTTGTCAAGTTTTTCATGAAATTCTGCCGAATCAGGATGTGCCTTCATATCCGCCAATGCCTTCTCCAGATTGGCGGTCGCCTCCTCTGGCGACTTGATGCGGGCGCTGCCGAATATCACCAGCGTGGACTGTATCTGGTACAGGTCCATGAAATAATCTGGCTTGAGATATTCCAGTTCAAGCCGAATAGGACGGCAGCAGTCGGACTTAAGGAAGTCCAAATCCTCGTATGCCTTTACCGTTGCATTGCTGACATTCACATTCTTCCTGAGCAAGGCATCGTACATATTACCCTCCATGTTCGCCACCTTAAGGTGCTGGTGCTTCCTCGCCTTCTGGCTTGGCTTCTGCGTTCTGCTGTTCCTTCTTCATCCTGAAATCAGCAGCAACTGACTTTGGCATCCATTCGCCTGTGCCCTCTGGCTCGCCTGCCTCCTTGACGAATTCGAAGTCATCTGTGCAACCAATGGTCTCTCCGAATTTCTCCACTGCATTCTCGAAGAAGTCCTTTGTGATTTCAGGCTTGATGCGCTCGATTTCCTTCTTGAGAAGGACATTGTACAGGTTTTCAAAATACACATCCCTCTGTATCCAGTTCTTGACGTTGGTGGAACGCCTCTGTATCTTGTTCAGGAGATATTGCTTCGGCACATAGCCCTCGGCCATAAGCGTATCCGGATACACCATCATCACCCAGTCATTCACAAAGCCTTCCTTTATTGCCTTGTACCTGCGCTGTTCCTGCATGATATACTTTTCCACCATCTTCTGGTTGACTTCATCATAGAAGAGGGCCTGGGTATCCTCGTCCAAATCGTTCCTGCTGATCATCCTATGGCCGATTTTGAGCCTGTTCACGGTAACCGCCTCCAGGCGTCCCTCGATCCTATTTGCACCATAGCCACGCCCGCCGCGCAATGTAATGTTGGTGACGTATGGTTTCTTCTTGCCTTCCTCTATCCTGTACATGGGGTACTTTTCCTGCCCCTCGCGCTCCAGATCATCAATTGCCTTGGGCTTGCAGTGCTTCTCGAAAATCCCCGTGAACTCCTTCTCCATGTCGTCCTTGATTTTCAGCATGTCCCTTTTCACAATATTCTTCAGGCGACCTTTCTCCAAATCCCATTTCGGAATCGGAATTTCCAAATACTTGGACATGTTCGGGTATGTATCAGGCATATCCTCCATATTGCGCCACTTGTTCTGCTCCGTGACAATGAATTTACGGCGGTCCATGTTCTGCTCGGTCCTTATATCCTCTTCATATTTTGCGGAACGCGTATTCAGCAAAAGCGCTATCTTATCTCTGGTGACTGTCTCCTTCGCGCGCCTGTCCGCCTCCTTGTCAATTTCCCTGAAGATTTCCTTTCTCTGCGCCTTCCAGACATTGGGGTCCAGCGCCTGCTCTGCTTCGCCAGCCTCCCCCGCTTCACCTGCGGCCTGCTCACCTGCGGGCGCTGCGTCTGGCGGCGCATCCTGCGCTTTCGCCGCACACGCAAATGAAAACATCCCCAGCAAAGCCATCAGCCAAAAAACACGTTTTCCACCAGTAAAAATGTCCATTCCAATTCCTTCCGTAATGTATTTTTATTTTATGATGTATCTTCTCAAAGTTAAAATGCTTTGTGAAACCGAAATGTAACGCATTATCGCCATAAGACAATGCGCTCATTGTTATTTTTTATGCAACAGGCATAATTACCAACATGCCCGCCACGCTATTCTGCACGCCGCTCTGCACGGCCAAGGCCGCGCAGATAACCGCACCTGGCTACTGCCGCATGGCAGTCACGCGTCCTGACGCGCGGCCCCCGCGGTGAACTGGCTCAATCTCAAAACAGGTTCACATCCTGGATGGATGAAGCGCCCACAAGCATCATGAACAGCCTGTCCATGCCTATGGCGACGCCTGCGGCAGGTGGCATGCCCACGCGCATGGCATCCAGAAATGGCTGGTCCAAATCATAGACAATGCGCCCTTCCCTCTGCCTCAGCAAGGCGCAGTCCCTGAAACGGGAGGCCTGTTCCACCGCATCGGCCAGTTCACTGCAGGCATTGCCAAGTTCCAGACCAGCCACATACACCTCCCAGCGCTCCACGCGGTCCTTGCTGCCAGGGATTCTCCTGCTCAGCCCACTGCATGCCAGCGGATACTCCACCAGCGCGGTAGGCCTGCCATTTACGCCAAGATGGGGCTCCACCTTGTCCACCAGGAGTTCCTCGAAACGCCCAGCTTGGATTGCCTCGTCCAGTTCCACGCCTGCAAATCTTCTGAATGCATCCTCCACTGTGATTTTCTCCCAGGGCAGCGAGGTGTCAATGTCATATCCGCAGAATGTGCATTTTGGATTCCCATTCACGGCAAGCGCCACCTGGAAGAGCAGTTTTTCTGTGTCAGAAAGCACAGCCAGCCAATCCGCATTGGCCCTGTACCATTCCAGCATGGTGAACTCAAGCCTGTGTCGCCTGCCCTCCTCGTCCTTTCTGAAGCACGGGCCCATCTGCCATATTCTCTCATATCCAGCGGCAAGCAGTCGCTTCATGTGGAATTCAGGGGAGGTTCTGAGCCAGGCTCCGCCAGAGGGAATCGCCTCTATGTAATCCTCAAGAGCAGGCGTCTCTATTCTAACAGGCGTGTTTACCTCAAGAAAATCATTGTCCGCAAAGAAATCGCGGACTGCGCGCAGCGCCCTGCCCCGCTTTTCCGCCATGCCGCGCTTGGAGGCAAGCATCTTTCGCTCAGTCCCAGCGGCTTCTAAATCTGGCTTGTCTATGAACATAAGTATAGATTATCGATTTTCTAAAAAAAAGCGTGAGCGACAAAGCGACGCTCACACAAGTTGAAAGCTGATTTCATGAAAATCATTGAGCCTAATCGTCATCCCTATCCCTTTTCCTCTGTTTTCTCGCTCTCTCCCTCTCCCGTTCTCTTTCCTTCTTTCTTCTGCGCTCTTCTTGTTTTCTCTTCTTCTCCGCAGCCCTCTGCTCGGCAAGACGCTTCTCATCGGCTTGCCTCTTCTGTTCTGCTTGCCACTTCAATTCCGCCTGTCTTTTAATCAGTTCTGCAATTTTTTTCTTTTCAGCTGCCTTCAGTTCCGCCTGCCGCTTCGCCTCAGCAGCCTTCGCATCAGCCTGCCGTTTTTCTTCAGCTATCCGTTTTGCCTCGGCAGCCTTCGCCTCGGCAAGCCGTTTTGCCTCGGCAGCCCTTTCTTTGGCAGCCTTTTCATCGGCTTGCCGCTTTGCCTCGGCAGCCTTCTCATCGGCAAGCCGTTTTTCATCGGCAAGCCGCTTCTCTTTGGCTGCCTTCTCATCAGCAAGCCGTTTTTCTTCGGCAAGCCGCTTCTCCTCGGCTAGCCGCCTCTCTTCGGCAGCCTTCTCCTCGGCTAGCCGCTTCTCCTCATCCTCAACAGAAGGATTTTCAGCTGTTGTCTCCACATTTTCCACTGCTGGCTCATCCATTGCATGGGCCTCTCTCCACAAAGTCACATACAGGATAAGCATTATCGCTGCAAAGACAAGAACACCGCCGACAACAAAAAGTATCACACTGACCTTGGAGGATGGTTTGGACGGCAAATCCACATGCTGGACGACTGGTTCCGCAGCCTCATTCTGAGCGTCCGATGACACGAGTGGAACCCTGTTTCCCCCTAGACTATGCCGTATGCTCCTCAAATCACCCAGCACCTCCGTCCAGTCCTGCGGCCTCTCGTCAGGATTCTTCGCCACCATCCTGCCGACAAGTTGTGAAAGAAGCGGCGGTGCCTCTGGACAGCGCAGCACAAGCGGCTCGGGATTCTCGTGTACCTGCTTGTCCAGCACTTCCTGCGCATTGGTTCCAGGGAACAGGGGGCTTCCTGACACAGCATGGTAAATGGTTGCGCCCAGGGCATAAATGTCCGTCCTGCAATCGCCCATTTTGGAAGTTCCCTTGATAAGTTCGGGCGCGGCGTAATGCGGCGTAAGCAAAATGTCACTTTCCTGGCGTTCATGGCCCTTCATGTTGGCCAGTCCGAAATCAGCAAGCTTAGCCTCGCCAGTGGATTTGAGCATTATGTTCTCTGGCTTTATGTCCCCATGCGTCAAGCCATGCCTGGTCCAGCCATATTCCAGAGCCTCGGCCACCTCGATGACTATGTCCAGAAGCCGTCCAAGAGGCACCTTGCCCTGCTCTGTTATCATCTCCTGCAGGGACTTGCCATCAACGTATTCCATGCAGAAATAGTGCATGCCACGCTCGCAGCCAATGTCCAGCGCCTCGATGATATTGGGGTGCGAAAGGGAGGCGGCAGCCCTGGCCTCGTTGATGAAGCGGTTGACGTATGCCGCATCACTCTCGTACATGGGCAGCAATATCTTCACAGCAACCAGACGTGAACGACCAAGTTCCTCGGCAAGATAGACCACGGCCATGGCGCCGCGCCCAATCTCGCCAATTATCTTGTAACGCCCCAGCGTCTCGCCCGCCGCAATTGGTGGTGCTACCTGCTCCATACAATACAACTACAAATACCTATTGAAATATTAGTGGACAGTGGACAGTGGACTGTTCTGTGCGGGGCGATACCATCGCCCCGCTTTTGGGGCAGTGGTTGCTAAATGCGGGCGATTTTATCGCCCGCCACAAAACAGTCCACAGTCCACTTGAATACTATGCCTCTATGGCAGTGAAACGTGGATATGCCGCATCCCAGGCGGTCTTGTCCTGCGGCAGATATGTGCCCAGTTCAGTGCTGGCCGCGATGATCGCCCTTGCTTCATCCAGGTCGCGTATGCTGCCAGTGGCCATTGCCTGAACCGCGATATTGCCCATTGCGGTTGCCTCGATTGGCCCAGTAAGAACCTTGAGGCCAGTGGCATCGGCGGTGAACTGGTTCAGCAGGAGGTTCTGGCATCCGCCGCCCACCAGGTGCAGCACGTCCAGTTTTATGCCTGCCAGGCTTTCCAGCTCGATTATGGTCCTGCGATAGCGCATTGCCAGGGATTCGTATGCGGTGCGGATGATCTGGCCGTGTGTCTCAGGCACTGGCTGCCCTGTGCGGCGGCAGTATTCCGCTATCCTGCCAGGCATGTCGCCAGGCGCAACAAAGTCCTGGGCATTGGGATCCACGAAGGAGCGCAAGGGCTCCGCCTTCTTCGCCAGTTCCACCATCTCGCCAAAGGAATATTCGGTGCCCTGACGCTTCCATTCGTTGCGGCATTCCTGTATCAGCCACAAGCCCATGATGTTCTTGAGGAAACGTATCTTGCCGCCCACGCCGCCTTCGTTGGTGTAGTTGGCCTTGCGGGCCGCCTCCGTCACCAATGGCTTGTCCAATTCCAGACCAAGCAAACTCCAAGTGCCGCTGGACAAATATGCCCAGGAACTGCCCTTCTTCGCAGGAACAGCCGCCACGGCGGAGGCCGTGTCATGGGAGCCTACCAGAATCACTGGTATCGCGCCGCACTTGCATTCCTCCTGCAATGCTGGGCGCACAGTGCCCACCACAGTGCCAGAGGGCGTGATCTTCGGGAACAATGTGCGCTTGATGCCCATGGCGTCTATCACATCCCATGCCCAGTCCTTGGTGCTGGGATTGTACAACTGGGATGTGGTGGCAATGCTGTATTCGGCGGACACATCGCCGCAGAAGAAATAAGTCAGTATGTTGGGCGTGAACAGCAATTTGTCCGCTATCTCCAGGGATGCATCCTGGTCCCTGATTGCCGCCACCAACTGGAATATGGTGTTCAATGACATAAACTGTATTCCAGTGGCTTCATAAATCTTCTCAGAAGACATTTTCTTGAATGCGCATGGCATTGCATCATCTGTTCTGGGATCCCTGTAGTTGCGTGGCTGCCCAGCGAGGAACCCATTCTTGTCCAGCAGCGCATAGTCCACACCCCAGGTGTCGATTGCTATGCCTTCGATATTCGCGCCTGACTGGACGGCTTTCGCCAGACCTGTCTTCAGTTCATTGAAAAGGCCCAGTGTATTCCAGAAAAGACCGCCGTTTATTTCAATGGGGCCATTGGGGAAGCGATGGACTTCCTCCAATGTGATCTTGCCATTGTCAAGTGTGCCGATGATTGCCCGCCCGGATGAGGCGCCCAGGTCAAATGCCAGATACTGCTTCTTCATTTTCTGTTCCTTTCTGTATTTAATCTATTGTAAGAATGAAATGCCTTTGCAGGCGCCCATCCTGGAAGTCCGCCACTACATAGCTGCCCGCCAAGGTAAGGGAACCGCAACACAACTGCCCCGCGCCATTGTCCAGCACGCATGAATACGGCTTGTGCACATGCCCAGAAAGCACGGCGGTCGCCCTGTCCTCCTTCAATGCCCCTGCAATGAATTGCGCACCGCGCAGGCCATGCCTCATTCCAGGCAAACGCCCGCGGGCGTCCAATGCAGGGAAATGCGTCACAATAACATTTGCACAGCCGCTGTCCCCTTCCTGAAGTAGTTCGCCCATTCTGCCAGCCTGCCGCTCATCCAGATAACCGCATGACAGCATCCAGCCACAAGGCCGCGCAGGATTCAATAATATGAGCCTTATCCCGGAATATGCCACAGCAAAAGGCAAAGATTTCAAGAAAAATCGCCCGTCATTGAGTTTTTCAACGGCATTGTCCAAGGCGGCCACCGCCTCTGGCTCATTGACATACGCATCATGGTTGCCAGGCACATACAAGAAATGCCCATTTGACGCAGCCTTCACTGGCTCCAGTTCACGCAGCGCCCAGGCAAATTCCTCTGGAAGGGAGGCACTGGTCAAGTCCCCAGCGCACACGGTCACATCCGCATCAATGCCTGGCATCAGCCCCGCCAAGGCGGCAATGCGTTCAGCCCGCACCTTGTGCCTGCGCCGCAGCAGATGATTGAACGAGCCCAGGATGCGCTTGTTCAGCAGCTGACCGATGCGGCAAGGGAACAGGCCCAGGTGTATGTCCGAAAACAAAAGCACCCTGACCTGCCCAGGCGCCTTGACAGGCACTGTGCATAAATTGTCATTTTTTTGGAAAAATGTCATATATTGTCTAACAGAAAAGCAAATCGGAGTTATATTAACGCTGATTTTTCAATTGGCAAGCCAGTCGCAGTGCGATTTGCCCTGAACTGGCAGGAACTAACCTAAAAACGAGGGAAAGAACGATGATTGTTACCACAAAGGAACTATTCAAGGCCGCCTACGGAAAGTACGCCATCGGCGCCTACAACATCAACAACCTGGAACAGTGCATGGGCCTCTTCAGGGGCAACGTGCAGAGCAAGGCTCCTTTCATCATCCAGATCAGCAAGGGCGCACGCGCCTATACAGACAAGCTGATGCTGGAGGCAATCATCCGCGCGGCTGACAAGGTGTTCCCTGAAGCAATCTTCGCAGTGCACCTGGACCATGGTGACGAGGCAACCTGCATGGACTGCATCAAGAGCGGCTTCTACAGCTCAGTCATGATCGACGCTTCCAGCAAGCCCTTCGAGGAAAACGTGGCAACCACAAAGCGCGTTGTTGACGCGGCACACGCGGCAGGCCTCGTGGTGGAAGCAGAACTTGGCCAGCTGGGCGGCGTGGAAGAGCACGTGCAGGTCAGCGAATCCGAGGCAAAACTCACCAACCCCGACCAGGCAAAGGAATTCGTGGAGCGCACTGGCGTTGACTCACTGGCATGCGCAATCGGAACCAGCCACGGCGCATTCAAGTTCACAGGCACACAGGGCCTCCACTTCGATGTGCTGTCCGAAATCCAGAAGCGCCTTCCCAACTTCCCGCTGGTAATGCACGGCTCCAGCTCAGTGCCACAGGAAGAAGTTCGCCGCATCAACATCGCTGGCGGCAAACTGGCAGGCGCAAAGGGCGTGGATGACAATCAGTTCCTCCAGGCCGCAAAACTGGGCGTCACCAAAATCAACATCGACACCGATGGCCGTCTGGTGTGGTGCCGCGTCCACCGCGAACACTTCATCCTCCATCCAGAAGACTTCGACCTGCGTCCCGCAGGCAAGGAATTCATGGCTGCATACGCAGAATTCATCGCCGCCAAGAACGTGAAGCTGGGTAGCGCTGGCCATCTGGACGAAGTCCGCGCAATGGTTACCAAATAAGCTATAACCAAACGCATTCAGGCGCCTCTCACCAGAGGCGCCTTTTTTTATCGCAGAGTTTTTTTAACGCAGAGGCGCA
>JAFYGL010000207.1 GCA_017543165.1 Victivallales bacterium
ACTATCATCAAAATGCGCTTCGATATGTTTGCATTGGCTTTGAAAACGTATTTCGCTGTATGTTCATACAGCTCAATCCGTTTTCTTCGCCACTGCAAAACATCTCATTGCGCATTTTGCGCTAGTTTTGAAATTACCTCTTACGCAAAAATTGGAACATTTGCGGTATTTTGCTGTCAAAAAAGCATATTTGTTGTTTTAACTCAATATAGGAAGCGATTTCAATGAAAAGATTTTTGTTGTTACTTAGTGCGATATGCCTTATAGCCGCGGGGCAGGAAGTCAAGCCAGAAGGCAGTGTATCGGATTTCAAGGCATTCAAGCCAGAGAAAAAGCCCAAGAAGGTTGACATGAACCTCCCAGAATCGCCTCTGGTGGTCAAGGGAAGCAAGACGCCCACCATTGAACTGGGGCGCGTTTTCAAGCTGAACCAAAGGCTGTTCCCTATCGTTGTCGAGAATCCCTCGGACAAGGATGTGGAGTACAACAACATAGTGATCAACTGCAACTGCACCAGCATTGTCAACAAAATTCCCAAGGAAGGCAAGATACCTGCCCATGGAAAGTTGCCGCTTCTGGTTCGCCTCAACGCGCCGCAGCTTGCTGTTGAAAGGTCGTTCGTGCGCATGATACGCCTGGAACTGAAGGAATACAGGCAGTTCCAGATAAATTTCACAGGAGACGTGTCGGGCAGCATTTTCGCCACATACTATGACGACCCCAAGCAGATTGCAAGAACCAAGATCACGGTGGGATACATTGTAGATACGGATGCTCCATGGAATACCATAATCAATATCGCAACCGACCTTGAAAAAGAAAATCTTGAACTGGACGACAAGGCAATGCCCATGAAAAATTTCGAGGCGAACTTGAAGAAGGTTTCCGACAAGCTGTGGCAGGTGGAACTAAAAGGCAAGACGCCCATGGAGCCTGGCGTGATAAAAGACGCACTTGCAATAAAAGTGAAAAGCCCCGCGCCAAAATCAAAACGGCACAAGGATATGATTTTCATGCCCATCGAGGGCATAATTGGAATGCAGCTTCTCGGCTCGGCTGATGAAGTGCTGATTGACAGGTTGGAGGACAAGGAGGAAGTGGTGAAGAAGGCCATCATCATTTCACGCAGCAATTTCCTGGATGCGGCAATGATACGCGCCACAATGCTTGGCAAGGAACCGCCATATACCTTCAAAATCAATCCTCTTACTGTGGAGGAAATGAAGGTGACGGCGCCTGAAGGCGTTGAAGTGACCATGGAGAAGTACAAGAATGGCATCTACGCAACATTCACGATGCATGTCTCCAAACTGAATGAAGAAGGTGTGTACGCCACATTCGAGGCACCAAAGACCAAGGCACTCAAGGTAAGGCTTGCAATACTTGGTGACAAGGAACGCGCAGAACTAAAGGAAGAAGCGGAACAGAAGGCCCGCGAGGAAGAAGAAGAAAAGAAGGCCGAGGCCGAACAGGAATCCATAAAGTAAATGGACAACATCACCAAAACGATAATCATAGCCAGCATAGTCATTATCGCAGTGCTGGCTGTATTAATTTTCCGCGGCGGGCAGGAGGCCCCCGAGCAGGAAGACAATAATCCCAATGCAGTAAAGGTGGAGCGCCCCAATGGGAGGCGTCCCCTGGGAAATAACGCGGAGGGCGATGAATTGCAGGAATTCGTGGCCTCTTCCAAGGAAAGCAAGCAGGCAATGCAGGGAATAGCCAAGGCATTCCTTTCTGGCAGCGAGGATGAAATAGCCGATGCCATCATTGAAATGGAAAGCCTGGGCACGGAAGATATACTGGCGTTGTTTGACACTGCCATGCGCATTAAAAATCCTGAATACCGCAGGGACATTATCACCAGGGTGCAGGCATTGCCCCACAGAGGCGCCGTGGCCGCATTGGCGAAGGCAATGAATGACAGGGACCCCTCGGTAAGGCAACTCGCCATTGGGGCGCTGGCCATGACTGAAGGCGTTCTGCATGACGAAGCAGCAAAAGCAAAACAGGAATCAAAGGACAGGCTTACCCTGGAAGAGGAAGACAAGGCACAGGTGGCCGCCGCAATCAAACAGGCCATCAATGACAGCGACGAGGAAGTGCGCCATGAGGCACTTGAGGCATTGCCCATGTTTTCCGCGGATTTCCAGAACTATGGCATCAATACTGCAATTGAGGCTGATGACAATAATGTGCGCAGCAATGCCCTGTTCCTGGCGCAGGGCTCTTTTAACAAAGAAACCATCAGCGCCATAATCACCGCAATCGGTGACAAGGACCCCAAAATTCGGGAACAGGCCATTGACTTCATGCAGCACATGTTCGAACAGGAATTCACTTCCACAAAGGAAGCCAGGGAATGGTGGGAGCGCAACTCCTACAAGTACGACTACGACCTGGTCGAGCAGCAAGAAGATGATTAGGCATTTATTTGCGCGGCCATTGGCCGTGCATCAAGACGTTGGACAGCCATCCGCGCCTGCCCTTGCATAGCCACCGCCGCATGGAAACATTGCGTCCTGACGCGCGGCCAATGGGCGCGCGGAGCACCCCGCCCAGCCACCGCCGCATGGAAACATCGCGCCTTGACGCACCACATAATACACAAAAATGAAATTGCGTTATCTTCTCTTTTTACTAGTATTGTCATTCACTCTTCAGGCGCGTCCCTGGATTTTGCTGTTTGGAAGCGAGGGCTGCGAGGAATGCGCGGAGATAAAGTCCCTCTGGTCCCAGCAGAAGATTGAAGACCAGCCCGTCTTGATATACGTGTCCATAGACAAGGACGAAAACTATGCCTTTCTTAAACAAGTGGAGCACACGCTCGGCATAAGGCGGCCAGGCTCGGCGTTTCCTATAATACTGGCAGGCAAAAAAATGGTGCAAGGCGTGGAGGGCTTCACGCAGATCTATCCCCAGCTGGATGAACTGCTTGAAAAACTTCCCAGCCAACCCATGTTTCAGCCAATACAGGCCATGGCGGACAGCTGCAAGGGCAATTTTGCCGAATGGAACGCAGAAGCCGAGATAGCGGCGCCCAGCCAGGCCCAGGTGCCAAACCAGGCAAATCTGCGCCTGCTGTACCTTTACTCGCCTGGTTGCCGCAAATGCGCCCGCCTGGAAGTGGAGTTGAAACTGCTGAAGAAACTGCGCCCTGATTTGCAACTGGACAGTTTCCAGGTCAATACCGACGAGGGCATGATGCAGATGCAAAGGGTAATCCAGCGCTTTGACATCAAGGCGCAAGGGAAGAACCTGGCGCCGTTGCTGGCGTGGAACGACGCATATATCAGCGGCAGGCTGGCAGATGCAAACGAACTGAAGGACATCCAGGCTACTGGCGAAAAATGCTTCTGGGAGGCGCCATTCTCAAAAGAAGAACAAGACGCACTCAGAAAAAGCCAAAAACGCTTCTTGAGCAACATGACCTGGACCAACGCGGTGCTGGCAGGCCTGGGAGACGGCATCAATCCCTGCGCTTTCGCAACGGTCATATTTCTGATAAGCTACCTGCTTATGCTGAAGCGCAGCCGCCGCTTCATTCTTGCCACTGGATTTTGCTTCTGCCTGGGCGTATTCTCCTCGTATTTCCTTTTCGGGCTGGGCCTGAGTTTCATAGTGGACTACCTGAACAACTTCCGCTACGTGAAAATGGTGCTGTACCTGGCCTTCGCTGTCACGGGCCTCGTCTTTGCAATTCTGCATTTCAGGGACGCATGGCGCTACAAGCACAGCGGCAACGTGGAGGACATGGACATGCGGCTGGATTCAAACACGCACCGCAAAATACACCAGCGCATCCGCAACTGGAGCCGCCTCAGCACCTGGATTATCTGGCCTGCGGCAATCGGGCTGGGCGTGGTCATCTCTTCCCTGGAATTCGTCTGCACAGGCCAGATATACCTGCCGACCATAATGGCAATCGCCTCCAATGGCTTCTCGTCCAAAGTCATTGCTGGACTGCTGGTTTACAATATCGCGTTCATCCTGCCGCTGATTGTTGTTACATTGCTGGCATACGCAGGCACCGACGCCAAGACAATAGGCAACTTCGCCCAAAAACACCTTGTGGCCACAAAAACAATCATGGCCATAATGTTCCTGCTTCTCGCCGTTCTTATGGCCGCCATGGCACTGTTTTAACGTCTTATTCGCGGGGCGCGGTTTACCGCGCGGCCATTGGCCGCGCGTCAGGACGCGATGTTTCCATGCGGCTGTTGTTTTGCATGCTTTTTCGCGCGGCCATTGGCCGCGCGTCAGGACGCGATGTTTTCCATGGGGCTGTTGTTTTGCATGCTTTTTCGCGCGGCCATTGGCCGCGCGTCAGGACGCGATGTTTTCCATGGGGCTGTTGCGCGGGCGCGGTTTTTCGCGCGGCCATTGGCCGCGCGTCAG
>JAFYGL010000208.1 GCA_017543165.1 Victivallales bacterium
CATATCGTCAAGTTCAATGCAGTGGACAATATGACCAAGCAGGCAGCCTTCCCGCAGTACCACTACCCTGACGCCAAGCACGACTACGCCCTGGTGGCCCATTACTGCGGCCTCAAGGGCAAAGATGACGATGAACTGGTTGAAAAACTGGTGGGGAAAATAGAGGAACTCAAGGCGACTCTGGACATACCCAAGCGCATGAAGGACTGGTTCGACGCCAAGGGAATCTCCGAAGAGACCTTCCTTAAGCAACTTGACGACTTGAGCATCCGCGCCTACGACGACCAGTGCACAGGCGCCAATCCCAGGTACCCGCTGGTTTCCGAAATCCGCGAACTCTACCTCGCCGCCTACTACGGAAAGTAAGACGCAATTTGCATTGCGGCTGCAACTATTCATCAGAGGGAGTTTTGAAACGACCTCTATGGATTTTCACAGATTTCATCCAGGAAACAGGCATGAAAGTGATTTTGGCGATTTATCACAAGAAGGCAATCCTGGGAAATCTGTGAAAATCTGTGGACCAAACAAAATCCATGCCTAATAGGGGGGACTGAATCCAAGCCATGCCATCACCAAGGCTTGACTACTTGGAAAACAACAGTAGTTTATAGCATCATTGTCAGGAGAGCAACCATATAAATCACAAATGGATGAAACGAAAATGAAGCAGTGCATCAATCTCGGATTCGTGATGATTCGCAGAAACTCAAAGGAGAAACGTTCATTTGAGGAAGCCCTTGACCTCTGCCGCAATGCGGGCTTCATGCTCCTGGACTGTCTTTCCCCCATCGACGAAGACGACTATCTTGAAGTCGCGCAACGGCGCAGGGCGGCCATCGACGCAAGGGGCATGAAAGTAGTCCACAGCCACTTTCCTTATTTCAGATACAATGGACCAGGAGTAAGGGAAAAGATACTCAAGGCGGCACCGCGTGCGGTCAAGGCGGCTCACATTCTCGGCGCACAGTATATGGTTCTCCACGGGAACGAATATGTCTGCCAAACCTTCGACACGCAGGAATGCTTCAGGGAAAGCACGGAGTATCTCCGCCCCGTGATTGACCTTTGCGCCGAATATGGAATCAGGCCCCTCATTGAAAACATGGGGGAATCCGTCCTGAGCACAAATCGGCAGCATTTCGGAGCGAGGGCTGAGGAGGTTCTGGCCCACATAGACGCCTTTTCATACGCCAACGCCGCCTGCTGCCTCGACACAGGACACCTCCGCGTCGCATACTCCGACGACGAAGCGTACCTCCACGCAGTCGAACAACTGGCGCCTTACACGGCCTGCACACACATCCATGACAGCGCATTCGGGCACGACCTCCACAAGCCAGCGTTCTTCGGAACGGTTCCATGGGAAGAGGTCATGCGCATCCTGAAAACCAACGGCTATTCTGGCGTCCTTTCATGGGAATTCGTTTACGAGCGCATTCCAGACGCCATTTATCCGCAGTACCTCGCCTTTATCAAGGCGTCAGGCGAATATCTCATCGACATCTTCCAGTCGCAAGACACACCATGAACCGCGACAACGAAGGCGACACAATATAAGTGAACCATCAAAATCAAAGTACCAATGCATCACCATCACCACCATCATTCACATGGGATGCCTGATGAAAACAAAGGCGCCATGTACACATTGGGAATACTTTTGAACGTAGCCTTTGTCCTTGCGGAATTTGCCATGGGGATGTACCATTCCTCCATGGGGCTGCTATCCGATGCAGGGCATAATCTGAGTGACGTTGGAAGTCTTGCCATATCCATGGTTGCCTTTCTGCTTGCCAAAAGACATTCGACCAAGTATTTTACCTACGGTTACAGAAAGGCAACAATACATGCTTCGCTCCTCAATGCAGTCATTCTTTTGGTTGCCGTGGGGGCCATTGTAGTCGAGTGCATTCAAAAGCTGATGCATCCAGCAAGTGTCGATGGCCTTCCTATCATCATCACCGCAGGCGCAGGGATTCTGGTCAATGGGGCGACTGCGCTGCTTTTCGTGAAAGGAAAAGAGAA
The DNA here is from genome assembly GCA_017543165.1 of Victivallales bacterium. Next base: position 2,029 of record JAFYGL010000208.1, read on the forward strand.
GGATCTGAATGTAAAGGGAGCCTATCTGCACATGCTGGCAGACACTTTGGTTTCAATCGGTGTGGTCATTTCAGGCATTGTCATCATGTTCACAGGATGGACAATTCTTGACCCCGTCATTGGCCTGGCAATCGCAATCGTCATTCTGCTTGCAGGATGGGGTATGCTGAAGGAGAGCTTGCGTCTTGCCCTGGACGGGATTCCCATTGATATTGATTTTCCCGAGATACAAGAGCATATCCTGGCACATGAAAATGTTGCAGACATCCACCACCTTCATATCTGGCCAATCAGCACGACTGAAAATGCACTGACGGCCCATATTGTCTTGAAGGATATCAACGGGCTTGAAATAACAAAGACTCAACTGCGAGCTATGCTGTCGAAGCATGGAATTGCACATTCCACCTTTGAAATTGAGCTTTCTGGAACTAAATGCTCAACGGACTGCTGCTGTTGACACTCCCAACTCTACGCAGGACAGGCGACTAGTACTTAGTTGGAAAAATTCGAGGCAGTCTGCATTGTTCTTTTGGGCTGTTTTTCCGTGAATGGCTCCTTGCATACGAGGGTATGCGCGTCGCCATTCACGGAAAAACATCTCCAAAACTCCAACGCATCATTGCCTCGAATTTTTCCAACTAAGTACTAAGGGACGTCGGTCACGCGCTGAACTGTGTGGAGATTTCCCGTCAAACTCGAGTCCTTGAAGGCCTGCGCGTTTCGCCGTAGGTCTTGACGGTGGCCAGATTGAACGCCATGGTTGAAATGGTGCTTTAAATATTATTGGCAATGCCCACCTGGGTGTTATTCAGGCTCTTGAGGACGTTGGTTATAATGTCGTAGGCCTGGTCCCGCTTGTTGGTCTCGCTCTGCAACTCTATCATCTTCTCCTGGCTGAATGAGTTCAGGGAATCCATCTTAGATTCGATTTCGGAGTAGAGTTCGTCGCCTGTCGGCAAGGTGCCGCCCGTTGCGGTTGGAGCGATAGGCGTTACAGGTCCATTTTCCTGAATATCCGTGATTTTGCTGTTAATTCCATCGATAATATCCTCACGATACATCTCGTAAACTGCATCAAATAACTCGTCTTCCGTGGTGATGGTGCTAGGCAAATTGAGACCATAATTATTGTTAAGGCTTTGCAAGGTCGCGGCAGTGACCGTCGTTCCTGGCATATTATCCATCGACTTTAGTGTGTTGAACAAGTCGAACTCAGTATCATCAAGAACTCCCAAGGAATGAAGGCAGTAAATCGCATTCCGATTTTGTCCGTCAATGTCTTCCCAACTCCCCGTCATCGTCACCAGGTTACTACCGTTGGACAGTTTCTCAAGAATCCCCGTCAGGGTCCCGATTTGCTTTTGGCTGTATTGACTGATGTCTGGCAATGCGCTGTACCCCAGCACATACTTCAGGAAATCAGTGGCATTCGTGAACATGAAGCCTTCGTAGTAATAAGTTCCAGTGATGGATGAGAGCGCCTCTCCAGCCAGAAGCCTGTTCTCGACATCCGTCAGGCCCTCCAGAGTATCCGTGGTGCCTTCCAGTTCCCCCATGATGTCGATTACGGTGGCCTCTTTTTCAGCGGCGCGGGCAAGACAGACGACCATGACGAGTTCCGCAATGGAAAGCTTGCGCAGGCCCGTGGCATCAGTCACGCCCTCGACAGTGTATAAATAGCCTGTCAGCGTCGTGTCCTCGTAGGCCTGTGTCACCGCATTGTAGATATTGAGCGTTGTCAGATTGAAATCAACGGCGGAAATGCTTAACATTGCTATAACTTGTATTACTGAATTAGTCTTGGATTTTTCAAGGATTTAATATCCTGCATTTGTCAGAATATTCCCCTTGCAAATGAACAGTACTGTAAATCTTCGTCCGCGTCCTGTCAAACGCCTTCGGGTTAATTTGGCGACACTAAACGGCCCTGGTACCAGGAGGATGGCATTCTCGTGGTTGGTCTGTTCGACTTCCTTTCCTCGCCAGGCAGCCTGTACTGGTAGGCATGGCTACCCCCGCGCTCGTTGAATATTTTTGCCGCTAGCGTCAAAAATATTCAGTCACCCGCGGCCCCAGAGCATGGCGTGACAGCCTCATGGCAAGCGTCTTGATGCTTGGAAGCAGCACCAGAAGAACGCAAGCAGCGATGATAATGCATTGGTTACCTGCCAGATCCCAGTGGTACGAAGCAGTCAGCCCAATGAATGTTGCAAGCACACCGCTTATGGTGGCGAGGAGCATGACGGCCCATAGTCTCCGCGACAGCAGCAGTCCAGTGGCAGGCGGAACGACCAGATAACAGAACACAAGCAGCGAGCCCGCCATCTTTGCCGCTGATGAGATGAGCATGCCAAGGGCGACAAAAAAGGCCAGTTCAAGTGCTCTCACGGGAATGCCAGCCACCCTTGCGCCTGCGTTGTCCATGAATGAAAACAGCAACGAGCGCAGAAAAAGCAGCAGGCACGCCAGAAGCGGGACATGAATCATCGCAATCTGCATGAGGTCGTATGACGAGGCAAGCAGTAGGTCGCCGTACAAAAGAGCCTTTACCTCCAGCAGCCCCATCCCCGAACGGGATACCAGCAGCACGCTTAGGGCCGAGGCAAACACAAACACAGCGCCAAGGATGGCGTCGCGGGGAATGCGCAGACGTTCCCAGTCCTTTGAAAGCGCACAGACGGCCAGCAGCGTCATCGTTGTCGCGCCTGCCAAAGGCGGAAAACCGCACAGCGATGCGGCGGCTATGCCGCAAGCCGAACATTCCGACAGGGCGATGCTGATGAAGCCAAGACGGCGCATAAGCACGAATACCCCAAAAGAGCCACATGTGACCGCCAGCAGACAGCCGCAGAGTACCGCCACAGGGAATTCCCCGCATACTTCAATAAATGATGTGATCATGATTTGCCTCCCCGCAGTCTGTCGTATGCCGTTTCGGATGGAAGAACTTCGGCCTTCCCATGCCCCACCAGGCATACTTGAGGCGAAAGGCGCGACAAATCCTCCAGGCGATGATGGGCGATGAGGACGGTCTTGCCCTGGTTCCTGCAAAGGTCGATAAGCAATTCAAGGACTGCTTCCTCCGAGGAGGCGTCTAGCCCCGCCACAGGCTCGTCAAGGAAAATGATTGGCGAGTTCCCAATCACAGCCCGCGCGATTAGCGTCTTCTGGCGCAGACCGCCAGACAACTCAGCGAAGGTCTTACCCTGGTGTTCTGCAAGCCCGAAACGCGACAAAGTGGCATCAAGTCGTTCCCCTTGTTCCCTAGAAAGCAGACGAAGAAAACCGCATTCTGGATAAAGCCCCATGCCGACAATGCTCCGCACATTCACGGGGAAGATCGGGTCTATGTGCTGCTGTTGCGGAACATAGCCAGGCCTGGCATTTCCCCACAGGCGGCGTATTTCGCCGCTCCTGGGCGGAAGAAGCCCCAGAAGGGCCTTGAAAAGAGTCGATTTGCCAGCGCCATTCGCCCCGACAAAGGGCAGGAGCCACCCTGACCGTATGTCCAGTTCGACATGGTCCAGAATGGTGTCCTGCCCGTATGCGAGGGCAAGGCCGCGGCATTCTATGATGTTGCAGCCTTGCTCCATTCTACCTGCCCTCCAAGGCGTCCTTAAGTCCTGCCAGCACGCTGTCCAGCATGGCGATGTAGTCGTCAATGTCGTCTGCGCCGCCTGTGCAGTTTGCTCGGATTACCACTTTTGCGCCACAGGCCTGGGCGACTC
>JAFYGL010000209.1 GCA_017543165.1 Victivallales bacterium
CATTGCTGGCAGTGACGGATTGCACGCATCCGTCCTTGCAGTTGATTTGCCTGATGCCATTGCACAGTGAGAGCTCGCCGCCCAGTGAGGCGAAATGGGAAACCAGCAGCTGCACCACTGACTTCATGCCGCCAAGAGGGCGTGACATCCCTTCCATGACAATGCTGCGGAACATTATTGCAAATTGACCATAGCTCATGTCATCTGGCGTGGGATTGCCATAGAACATGACGGGACAGAGCAGCATTTCCCTGAGGAGCGGGTCGCTGATTTCCTGTCCAAGCATGGCACGTGCCGAGATGCTGTCTTCCTTGTCCGTGACTGATGCGAAATCAGGCAGTGCCTTGACCATTCTGTCGAAACTTTCCAGTTGTGATGGGAAAACCGCCTTTATCTGCTCCCTGAAGCACTGGAAGTCGTTGTTCAACTTCAGCGTTGCACTGGGAAATGCGATATCCGATTGCCTCTGCTGGCAAAGATGAAGTTCTTCCCTCTTTATGCGCAATTGGCGCAGTATTTTGTTCAACGTGGCGCCTCTTTGACTTTCTGGCGCGTAATTAGTTATGGCGTGAAGCCCCACATCCTGATAGGACTTGCCCCTGACATAGTAGGAATTCAGCCCGCCTGGCAAGGAATGGCTTTCGAAAATGCGGACTTTGCGACCGCCAATGGCCAATCTTATTCCAGCACCCAGCCCCGAAAGACCAGCACCTATTATCAGGGCATCATAATGCATTTTGGATGTCAATCAAAGGGGGCTGTTGCAATTTTGCAACAGCCCCGTAATTCAAAGTCTCATCAGGAACCAAAGGAAAATCTATATTCTTGAATTATTCCTTGTTATCCTCGCCTTTGTCGCTTTCATCGTCCTTTTCGGGCAGATTCAGCTCAAGTTGCCTGCCGTCATCTTCAGCAGTCTTCTGATTTTCTGGAGCTATGACCTCGTCCGTTTCGACCTTGCGCTCCTTCATGCCAAGAAGCCCATAGACCTCCTTGGAACTCATGGTTTCCTTTTCCAGAAGTGTCTCTGCCAGAAGTTTCAATTGGTCGATGTGTGTTTCCAGTATGTCGCTTGCACGCCTTTCAGCAGTGTCGATGAGCCGCCTGATCTCTATGTCTATTTCCCTGGCGGTTTCGGGGCTGAAGTCGTCGCTGCGCGTGATGTCCCTGCCCAGGAAGATATGTTCTTCCCTGCCAGCATAGCTCAAGGCGCCCAGCCTGGGGCACATTCCCCATTTGCAGACCATCTTTCGTGCCATTTCGGTGGCCTGTGAAATATCCATCGACGCTCCTGATGTCAATTCGTGGAAAATGAGTTTTTCCGCGCAACGCCCGCCCATGCCCATTGTCATCATGTCCATGGCCTCGTTTTCTGTGATGTTGTAGCGGTCCGTCTCAGGCAGGAACATTGTCGCGCCAAGAGCCATGCCGCGCGGGATGATTGTGACCTTGTGGAGGGGCTCCGCGTGTTCGCAGTACATGTTGACCAGCGTGTGCCCTGCCTCGTGGTATGCGGTAAGCCTGCGTTGCTTGCTTGTCATCTTGCGGCTGCGGCGTTCCTTGCCCCAGCAGACCTTGTCCCTGGCCTCTTCCATGTCGCCCAGGTCTATGGCCTCCTTGTCCTTGCGGGTCGCCAGGATTGCGGCCTCGTTCAGCAAGTTTGCCAAATCGGCACCGCTGAAGCCAGATGTCCCTCGTGCGATGTGGCTCAAGTCCACGTCCTTGGCTATCTTGTATCGCTTTGCGTGAATTTTGAGTATTTCCATGCGCCCGTTCAAGTCCGGCAGGTCGATGACAATCTGCCTGTCGAATCGGCCAGGTCTGAGCAGCGCTGGATCCAGCACGTCAGGCCTGTTGGTGGCAGCCAGAACTATTACGCCCGAGTTTGGCTCGAAGCCGTCCATTTCCACCAGCAGCGCATTGAGCGTCTGCACCCTTTCATCATGCCCGCCGCCAATGCCTGAGAAGCGTGAGCGGCCGACTGCATCGATTTCATCAATGAAGATCATGCATGGCGCATGTTTCTTGCCTTCCTCGAACATGTCCCTGACACGGCTTGCACCCACGCCCACGAACATTTCCACGAAGTCTGAACCGCTGATAGAGAAGAATGGCACGTTGGCTTCGCCAGCGATTGCCTTGCCAAGCAAAGTCTTGCCCGTTCCTGGCGGGCCTACCATGAGGATGCCGCGGGGCACCTTGCCGCCCAGCTTCTGGAATTTCTTGGGATCCTTCAGGTAGTCCACCACTTCCTGCATTTCCTCTTTTGCCTCGTTTATGCCTGCCACGTCCTTCAGTGTAATCTTCTCATCGGAAGGGGACATGAGACGCGCACGGCTTTTGCCGAACTGGAAAGCGGCACCGTTGGAGGCACGTATCTGGCGCAGGAACAGAAAATAGAATAGCGCCAGCATTATTACCAGGGGCAGCACTGAGACAAGTATGCTGGAGAACAGGCCGTTGGCCGCCTTGACGCTGCGGTTGGGGCAGTGCTCGCGTATCGCCTGGTCCAGCGAGTCTGTATAGATAACCCTGACCTTGTAGGGGCGAAGTTCCTTTGATTCTCCAGATACCAGCCAGTATTGGCCAGAAAGAATCTGGACGTGGGACGAGGACTGCTCCTCCAGGGTCACGCTGTCAATGCGTCCTTCCGCAAGATAAGTGTCAAATTGCGAGGCGATGAACTGTGTGGGGGCGCCATTGCCGTCTTTCATGAAATAGTAGCATGCCAGTGGAACCGAAATGAATATGAGTATCCACAACAGTATCTGCCTGCCGAATTGCAGGTTTTTGTTTTCTGGCTGCTGAGGTTTGTTCTCAGGGGATTTGGCTTGGTTGTTTCGTGACATTATGTTAATTGTGAATAGTTGGGCTGTTGCCGTATTTCAGTCTGCCACAGCCCTTGTTGTTTTTATATCGATGGTCTGTCTGTTGCGGAGCGGTTTCAAGACAGGTGTGCGAGCACGCCCGTCCTTACACCGCGTCATGGTGTATGAAATTGCGCTTAATGGGGCGAATCCAGCGGAGGAATTCATTTAATTTCCCGTGTGCAGTATCATTGAGAGCAGCCAGGCCAGCCCAGCAAGGACTACAATGAGGAGGATGGCAAGAATGACAATGAAAATCATGTTGTGCTTCCTGTTTTCACGCGTTACCCTGCCTCTTTTGGTCACTTTCATGCCGATGTTCTGGAGACCTGTATTTGTGATGTCCATGGTTCCAGTGTCATCCAGGTTGATTACAGTCATTGTCTTGACCGTGCTCTGCGCTTTGCTTTCCTTAGATTCAAATAGAATCTCCACG